>JAKAWH010000040.1 GCA_021817065.1 Actinomycetes bacterium | reverse complement strand
CCGCTCACGGGAGCTCAACCACCCGTCACACCCCAACCACACCGCGCGTAACACGCCCCGCGGCCATTGGAATTGTTCCGATCTGCCTGTCGCGGGCGCTGATTGCCGCCTGGTGCGACCGGTGCGTCCCACCTCCGATATCGCTTCCCTGATCGAGGTCCGCCGGCTGCTGGGCAGGCTGCGCCCGGCGATCGTTCATACCCACATGGCCAAGGCGGGGACTGTCGGTCGCGCTGCGGCGATGAGCCAGCGCCACCGGCCACGCACGATCCACACTTTTCACGGCCACGTCCTGGACGGCTATTTCAGCAAGCCGGCTACCCGGATGATCGTGGAGACCGAACGCTTTCTGGCGAAGCACACCGACGCTCTGGTGGCGGTGAGCCCGCAGGTGCGGGATCAGCTCCTGGGACTCGGAATCGGAAAGCCGGAGACGTTTCGGGTCATCCCGCTTGGCTTCGACCTTTCACGGTTTCTCGATCCCAGCGCCCATCGACGAGGGGACTTCCGGGCTTCGATCGGGGTGCGCTCCGATGTTCCCCTGGTCGGGATGATCGGCCGGTTGGTCGCCATCAAGGACGTTCCCACCGCGCTGGCGGCACTGGCCCGGCTGGACGGCGTGCACCTCGCGGTGGTCGGTGACGGAGAGTTGCGATCTTCCCTGGAGAGGCGCGCCGGGGAAATGCGAATTACCGATCGGGTTCACTTCACCGGTTGGCGCAAGGACGTTGCCGCGGTGATGGAAGATGTGGACGTCGTCCTACTCACCAGCCGGAACGAAGGTACTCCGGTGTCCCTCATCGAGGCCGCCGCCGCCGCCCGGCCGGTGGTGGCGACAGATGTGGGTGGAGTGCGTTTCGTGGTGGACGACGGCGAAACGGGGATCGTGGTGCCTCCGGAGGATCCGTCGGCGATCGCGGCAGCCCTTTCGAGCTTGGTGGCCGATTCCCACCGTCGAGCGCAGTTGGGAGAAGCGGCACGACCCCGCGCCTGCGCGCGGTTCGGAATGGAACGGCTGGTGACCGACATCGCATCGCTGTACCGGGAGGTGCTCGACCGTCGCTGACACGGGCCGGCGGGCCCCCGGGTTCCGGCGGGGCCGGTCGTTAGTGGAGATGTCAGGTGCGGCTCCTATCCTCGGCTCGCCAGGACCGTCCGGTTCTGGCGAAATCGAGGCACACCGCGAGCGTGCGCCGGAAGGAGGCCCCATGACCACCGGCATCTCAGGAGTGGGAGCGGCACAGTCCTTTCCGGCGCCTCCAGCGCCCCAAACCCATGGAACCTCTCCCGCCACGGCAGGTGCTGTCCAGAAGCAGGACACCGACGGCGACGCGGACTCGGGCAGCGAGGGTGTGGGCGAGGTCGACACTCGCCTCTGAGCAGGGTTTCCGCTGCATCGTCGATCGCCCTTGCGGCGCCATCGGGTGCCTGCGGGCACCAGTCGGTTGGCAGGAATTCTGCTCGCCGGAGTCTGCCGGCTGGTCCCGCCGCCAGGAGATAGGGGGACGCCAAAGATAACGGCGGAGGCGCCGGTATTATGGACGCATGGTGACCGGAGGCGGAGGGACGAGGATTCGCCCGCAGGAGGCTCCATCGATGGCGGTGCTTCGCGGGCACCGAGACGAAATTCTGCGCATAGCGGCCCGCCGTGGTGTCTCGAATATCCGGGTTTTCGGCTCAGTGGCCCGCGGAGACGCCGGCCCCGACAGCGACATTGATCTCCTGGTCGACTTCGATCGGACCCATCCGGGACTCGACTTCTTCGGATTCGCCCGAGAAATCGAGGAGGTTCTCGGTTACCCCGTTGAGGTGGGCACCGAAATCGACCCGGTCGTTCAAGAGCGGGTAGAAGCACAGTCCATCGTCTTGTGAGCCAACGCGACGACCTGCTGTACCTGGTCCATATCAAAGAGACGATTCGCCTGATCGAGCAAACGGCAGGGGATCGTGGCAAAGAGGCATTCCTGGCTGACGCGGACATTCGCGATGCCACGCTGTATCGGCTCCAAACCCTGGCCGAATCCACCCAGCGCCTCTCGCAGGAACTCAAGGCGAGACATGTCGCGGTACCGTGGGCTGATATCGCCGGATTCCGCAACCGGGTCGTTCATGCCTACCTGGGCGTCGACCTCGAAATCGTTTGGGATATCGTCGGACACAGTCTTTCCGATCTGCGCCGGTGCGTGGAACTCGAGCTCTTGCGACGCGCCAAAGCTAGGCCTGGACCAGCAAAAGAGAAGGATGGTCCCGAGATTGACACCGGTCTCGGTATCGGATTCTAGGCGGCAACCGCGAGGTTCCGCCGGACCAGCGATGCGGCAAGGAGGACCTTAGTGGTGTGGCTTTGGAGCGGACGACGGGGATCGAACCCGCACCACCAGCTTGGAAGGCTGGGGCTCTACCATTGAGCTACGTCCGCGAAGGGTTCCCCGAGCAACCGGGAGCTTGCCTTCACTCTACTTGGTGGCGATCGGGTGATCGCCCGTCGGAGAGGGGCGGTCACACCCTTTGCATACGGTAGCTGCCATGACGAATGCACCACCTTCGGTCGCGCTCAAGCCGGGAGTCCCGGTCCCTCCCGCCGGTTCGGGCGTTTGCCCGATCTGCCATGGTCCGGCCGGTTCTAGCCGGAAGGTCCGGCTGTGCGCCAGTTGCCGGCGGGTGGCGAACCAGCTTGGTAGGAGGCTGGTTCCCGTCGTACCCATCGCGCTCTGCACCGCGGGGACCGGCCCGGGTGAGTTCGGTTCCGATCTCTACTTGATGGTACGTCGCGCCAAGTGGGACCTGCCCGACCGGCAGCTCGTTCCCCTTCGCAAGAGCCTTGCCTGCCTTGCAGGGGCCTTTTTCGCTCGGCACGCGGCGTGCATTGCTGCGGCAACGGGGGGACCCTGGGACGTCACAACCCACGTTCCTTCCTCCAAGGGACGTCCCGGGATACATCCCCTTCTGGCCACGGTGGCATCTAGCCATCTTCTTCCGGGTCGCCACCACACCCTTCTTCGAGCGGGCCGGCAGGCGCTTTCGCACACCCAAGCAGGGGCAGGGGGGTTCGAGGTCACTGAGGGCGTCTCGAGTAGGAGGGTCCTCCTCCTCGACGATGCTTACGCGTCGGGCTCTCGGGCCCAGAGCGCGGCAGCTGTTCTCGAAGAGGCCGGAGCTACCGTGACAGCGATTCTGGTGTTCGTCCGGGTGGTAGATCCGGGGTTTGGCTCCGGCGGTGCGCGGTTCTGGGCTGGGTGCCGGACGGCCGAATGGGATCTGGAGAGGTGTTGCCTGGAGGAGGGCGGGCCCTTGTTGGAGGCAGCTGCGTGAAGGAGCCGTCAAATCCAGACAACGTACAATCCAATAGGATCGAAGTGTACAATTAGAATTGAGGTGGCGAGAGTGAGATCAGCAGAGAGGCAGGGGTCGACGTGGATGTGGCTATTACCGACCTTCGAGCAAATCTGAGTAGCTGGGTCGGGCGTGCTCGCATAGGTGAAGAAGTGGTGGTGACCGATCGCGGAATCCCGGTCGCTCGCCTGGTGGGGCTGGAGACGGCCACGACGCTGGAACGCCTGACGGCGGATGGGAAGATCGGGCGTCCCGAAGCTGCCTACCGGCCTGTCGCGAGAGGGCGTTCCCGACCACGGGCTCACCGCTCGATGGCCGAGATCGTCCAGGAGCAGCGACGGTGACGTCGGGGGTGGTCTACTTCGACAGCAGCGCGCTTGTGAAGCTCCTGGTCGACGAGGAGGGCAGCGATCTGGTTGCCGAGCTGTGGGACGGATGTGATGCCGCGGTCGCAAGTCGTCTCGCCTATCCGGAAGTGTGTGCCGCACTTGCCGCGGCACACTGGAATCATGATCTTGAGGAAGAGGAGATCGAGATCGCGGAAAGCGAGTGGGAGGAATACTGGGCCGGTACGCGCCCGGTGGAATTGACTCGCGAAGTGGAACGTGATGCCGGCAGGCTTGCACGTGAGTACGGCCTCCGGGGAGCCGATGCGGTTCACCTGGCTAGTGCCCGGGTGCTCGGAGATCCGGAGCTGGTGGTCGCAGCCTGGGACAAGAAGTTGTGCAGCAGTGCCCGGGCGGCAGGCTTCCGTGTCGCTCCGGTAGTTGTCGAGTAACGGCGTCTATATGCTCGGCCGAAGCGGGCAGCCTCAGCCTCGGCGGGGAAGCGACGCGGTGATCAGATTGCCACCGACGACCAGTCGGCGAATCCGGTGGGGTCGTGCCTTCCGATGGAGGCATGCTCGAACATTCCCCAGCCTTCGCGGGTCTCCCCAGACGAGTCCCGCCACCATGCCCGCGCCACATGGTCCACTACTCCGAACGGGATCCGGCCTGCGATCGCAGGCTCATCCAGATCGTAGGCCGACCCTTCGCACCACGATTCTCCCATCCAGCGGCCGTGACCCCACTCAGGATCGCCTCCGTACCCGGTGCCCACATTGAGGGCGACCAGGCCGAGTGTGTCGATCTCGATGGTTGCCGGGGAGCCGCCTTTTTCAGATAGATGGAGGACCGCGTTCTCGGGGTGGCGGGTACCCGAGCGGTAGCCGATCTCCACTCGCGGCCAACCGAGCTGTTCGACGGTGCCGTCCGGCCAGACCCGGGTAGCGTCGTTGAGGGTGCGGAAGCCGTCGGGCTGCTCCTGCACGATGACCACTACGGCGAAGTCCTCGAAACGCAGCGGAACGTACAACCACCAGAAGCCCTCGCCGCCTTGATCGGGGCGCCCGGCGGGCTCCGGCTCGCCCACCGGTCGTATTCCCCAGGAACGGTCGCGGGTGCCGATCCAGGTGTCCGGAGTGACGTCGTATTCGGTGCTCCCCGCTTTGACCCAGCCGCTCCAGGAGCCCACCTGAGCGAAACGGCAAGCGTCCAGAATCGGTCGGCGACCCTGGCGCATCAGGTGAGGCTGCTCCTCGACCGCCGGAAAAGACCCTTCCCAGGTGAGGTCGAAGCCGAGCCCGTGCTCTTCTGCTTCGCAGAGCAGCCGGATTCGCTGGAGGGGCTCGATCACCTCGATACGGTAGGGACCCACCCGGGGATGGAGACGGTCGTCCCCCAGAGCGTCGGACATCCGCACGGTACACTGGGTCGTGCCGCGACGGATCGTCGCGAATGCGTCGGTGACCCCCAGGTTGGGATAGACGCCCATGCCGGTGACCAGGAATACTTCTCCGGTGCGGTCGTGGGCGTTGAAATACCACCTGTCGTAGAAATTGCGGTCGCTGGGGCCGACGTAGGCGAGCGAGCGGGGGATCTGGTGGATGGGGTACTCGTCCAGGGGGACCGGGCCGTTCACGAATGCGGCCTCTGCGATGAGTCCAGGGGGACCGGGCCGTTCACGGCAGATCGGCCCAGTAGGACCCGTCGATCATCGCCTGCAATGGCTCGCGGTTGTATAGGAACTCGTCCACGTCGTCGGGCATCTCCCTCTCCCCGAAGCGGACCGAGCGCTGCCCGGTCCGAAGGAAGACGATGGCGAACTGGATCGACGCGTAGGTCATGTAGAACTCGATGTCCCGAGGCGCATAACCGGTCAATCGCTCGTATTCCGAGGCGACGTCCCCGATCCGGAGGAAGTCGGGCAAGCCAGGAAGCTCGAAGCCATGAGCGAGGTCTTCGAAGACGCGGTGGGAATTAAGGAGCCAGGCCACGTCGAGTTCGCGGGGCCCGATGCCGGCCATCTCCCAGTCGAGAATGGCGACCGGCGCGAAGTCTCTGTAGAGCACGTTCCCAATCCGAGCGTCGCCCCAGGAGAGTACCGGGTCACCCACTTCGGTCGGCCAGTGCGAGTCCAGCCAGTCGAAGCCGCGTTCGATGAGGGGCGAACGTGGTCCGCCCGCACTGACGAATTCGTACCAGTCCCGCCGGCGGGCGACGTGGGCGCCCAGCCAGTCACCCGGACGGTCGCCGTAGCGGAGAAAGGAGAACCGCTCGGAGGGGTCCTCGATGCCGTGCAGGCGAGCGAGCACCGACACGGTCGCATCTTGGAGGCGCTGCTGATCGGCAACCGGGGCATCATAGAGCCAGTTGTCGCCGAACGTATAGGGCATCACATCGGGGGGAACCAGTCCATCCACCCGGTCCATGACAAAGAAGGGAGTACCGATCGCTGTGCCAGTGGCGTCGAGCCATCGCACAGAGGGGACCGGTACGTCGCTCGTGGCGGCGACAACCCGGAGCGCCTCGAACTGGCCGGCCATGTCGTAGGTGGGGAACACCGGAACGTCGGCCGTGTCGGGCGCTAGCCGCGCCACCAGCGGGTGGATCTCCCGGGTGCCCGCGCCGGTCCACTCGGCGTCGAAAAGCACCGTCTCGGAGGACATCCCGGTGGCTGTGGTCGACCCCAGGTTGGTGATGGTGGGGGCGGCTTCCGGTGGGAGGAGGTCGGCGAGCCAGGTCTCGAGGCGTGACTGGAGGTTGGAAGGGTCGCGGCTGGAGCGGCGCAGTTCGGTATCTGGGGGCTGGGTCATGGCGAAGGGTCTGGGGGCTGGGTCATGGCGAAGGGTCTGGGGGCTGGGTCATGGCGAAGGGTCGGGGGGCTGGGTCATGGCCTGGCCGCCGCCGGCAAGGCCGGCACCAAGCGGCTGGGTCGCCAGCAATCTCACCGGTTCTTGGGGAGATCGGAAAAGGGAACCTCCCGGTCGTTGCCGGGTTCCCTGGGCAAGCCCAGCACCCTTTCTCCGATGATGTTGCGCTGGATCTGGTCGGTCCCCCCGTAGATGGAGGGCGCCTGGGCGAAAAGCGCTCCTTCGGTCACCATCGAATAGGACGGCTCGCCGGTGACCTCGGCAAGCCGGTCGCGATCGTCGGCGGTGTAGCCGTGAAGCATCCCGTAGGGCCCGAGAATCCGCAGTCCAAGGTCGCGGGACACCCGGACCATCTGGCTCATCGACAGCTTCGCCATGTTGGGAAGACCCGGGATGTCGCCGCCAGCGAGGCGGACCGCCTTGTGGCGGAGGATGTTGAAGAGCCCGATCTGCTCCAGGGTGTACAGGCGGGATATCTCCTGGCGGATGGTCGGGTCGTCGAACTTCCCGTTGGCCCGAGCGATCGCGGCCAGCCGAGCGGAAGACACCCCGAAAAGTCCCCCGGATTCCCCGGACTTCTTGCCCGACGGGCCCAGGCTCTGCGTGCCCGATCCTTTGACGAAATCCCCGGCTCGGAGATCCAGGTGGCGGGCGACGGTTCCCGGCATGGCCACCGAAGCGGCGGCGTCCCCCCCGCCCGCCCCCAGGCCGGCACGTTCGTTGGCCAGGGTGGTGTTGGCGACCGCCCACCCGTTGCCCGGTCCCCCGATGAGAGCCGCGTCGGGCACCCGGGCGTCGGTGAGGAACACCTCGTTGAAAAGTGCCCGCCCGGTCATCTCCCGCAGCGGTCGGACCTCGACGCCGGGTTGGTGCATCTCCAGGGCGAAGTAGCTGATGCCGCGGTGCTTGGGCACATCCACATTGGTCCGTACGAGGAGCATGCCGTAGTCGGCCCACTGTCCTGATGACGTCCAGACTTTTTGACCGTTCACTATCCAGTCCGAACCATCCTTCACTCCACGGGCCTGGAGACCCGCCAGGTCCGAGCCCGCCGACGGTTCGCTGAAAAGCTGGCACCACGCCTTCTGCCCGGTAACGATCTCTCGCACGTAGAGGTCGATCTGCTCTTGGGTGCCGTGGGCCGCGATGGTGGGGGCGGCCAGCAGAAGACCGAGGCCACCCGGAGCCGGCAGCGCCCCGAATCGGGCGATCGTCTGCTGGACGACCACCGCGTCCCCCCGGGACAGACCCCGGCCATAGGCATTCTCGGGAAGCGACGGGGCTGCCCAGCCGGCGAGGCCGAGCTTGTCCCACCATTCGCCAACCGTCAGGTCGGGGTCCCAGGTGGATTCCAGCCAGGCGGTGAGCTCCCCGACAAGGTCGCCAGCGGTTGACGCCGGCCGGTCGGCAGTCTGCACTTCGGTCATCGGGCCATTCCAGCACGTCCGGGTCGGCGCTGTCCTATTCGGAAAAAGGGGGATCGGTGCATTCCGATCCTCAGAATGAGAGCGCCCGCAAGGTCGAGGCGGGGTCCCCGGTGCGGGCCCGGTGGTCTCAGATCGTTGGCGGGAGTGCAGCGTTGACGGCGCCGATGAGGACGATCCCCACGAGCACCATCACCGGGATGGCCACCTTGTAGACCATCACCACCTGGCGGGAGCGCCGGGCGACAAGACGGGTGCCGATATTGAGGGCCAGGAGGAGAAGCCCCCAGGACAGGGCAGGGAGTCCCGAAGCACCCCGCCCGGCAAGATAGGAGGAGTCGCCTGCTGTCGATCGCGCACTACCGTGCGGCGAGGAAGGTACCCCCACCCCGTCGACGGTGGCCAGCTCGGCCACGACCACGATCCGGGAGGACCAGTGGTAAAGGGGATCGGCGGTAGTGAGTGTGAGCCTGCTGTCCCGGGTGGGAGCGAGGATCGAGGTGTCGGTGGGCGGGACCACCCCGACCGAGGTGACCCGGTATTTCACCGTGTGGTACGGGGTGGTCAGCTCGACCACGTCCCCCGGGGTCAGCTCATTCAAGTAGTAGAAGGGGTGCAGGTAGGTCACCCGATGGCCGGCGATGGCCACGTTCCCGGTCTGGCCGGGGAGGGCGGTACCCGGATAGTGCCCGGGCCCCAAGCGCATATCGGAGGAGGATACGCCCTCCACCACGATGAACGAAGCGTCGATGGCGGGGATCCCGATCTGGGCGAGCGGGCTTCCCGGGGCAGGTTGGTGCCCGTCAGGCGGTGGCAGCAGCCCCCTGAGCGCGCCGAGGCGAGGGTGGTGGAGATCCTTGGTGAAGCTAGCCAGCAGGGAGCGTTGGTTGTGGGAGGCGGTGACGGTGGTCCCCCACAGCTCGTAGAGCCCGAAGGCCGGTAGGAGGACCGCCAGGAGGAAGGCGACCTGGGCGACCGAGGCCAGCACCTCCCAGAGGACCGGGTTAGTGGCGCGAAGGGAGCGCAGCCTCGGCTCCCCCGGCTTTTTCGAGGCGAGCGGCGCGGGAGCTTCGAACGAGACGACCTCGTCAGGGACAGCGAGCGGCGCGGGAGCTTCGAACGAGACGACCTCATCAGGGACAGCGAGCGGCGAAAAGGCTTCCTCGGGCGCGACCTCGCTTTCGTATGCGGTTTCGACCGATGTTTCGGGATCAAGGACGGCGATCGCAGAGACTTCTTCGAGCTCGCTGGGGGCGAACGGCTCGCGTAACCGATTTGTCGCAGAATTCCGCCGCCGACGTTCCTCCGCGGCTGCGAGTTGGTGGGCACGACGACTCGTCCGGACCGCTTGCCGGGTAATCCGTGCGGCTTCTCGTGCCGCCGCCCGTGCCGAGCGTTCATCGCGGAGATTGAGGAGTCGGTGCCTCCGCACTGCGATGTCCGCCTGGATACGGTTCTCGCGAAAAGCAGCCGATCTCTCTTCCTCCAAGCGGCGCTCCTCCTCCTGCCGGGCGCGGGCAGCAACCTTCTCCTCGGCAGCGCGGGCTCTCTCTGCCGAGCGGGCTTTGCGAAGCCTTTCCTTCTCGGCAGCGGCCGCTTCAGAAGCGCGAGATCGCTCCTCCGCCTTCTGCCGGGCCAGGGCAGCCTTCTGCTCGGCTGCGCGGGTCTTGTTCGCCGCCTTCCTGGCGGCGCGGTCTTCCTTCGCTTCGGTGGCGTCGTCCCGCTTGATCGCCTTTTGCCGGGCCAGTGAAGCCTTCTGCTCGGCGGCAAGCCTCCTCTCGGCCTCCCGGCGTTCGTGCTCGACGCGCTTTCGCTCGGCGGCAAGCCTCTTCTCGGCCTCCCGGCGTTCGTGCTCGACGCGCTTTCGCTCGGCGGCAAGCCTCTTCTCGGCCTCCCGGCGTTCGTGCTCGACGCGCTTTCGCTCGGCCTCCTCGGCATGGCGCCGCGCTGCCCCCGCCTTTTCCAGGAGCTGCTGGCCAGAGCCGGGCTGCGCGCCGCTGCGACCCGATGTCGCGCGGCGTTGCATTGTTTCGGCCTTCCTCGCCGAGCGTTCTTTCTTCGCGTCGGCACGACGTTGGCGCGCTGCACTTCTGCGCCGCTCGGCAGCTCTCTTTTTCTGCTGCCGCCGGATCCTTCGCAGGGTCTTCTTGTCGGGAGTCTCGTCTGGAGCGTCTTCTTGTCGAGGCCCCGGCTTGGGCGCGAGAAGCGGACCGTGACCCAGATGGATCAGGTGGGTCTCGAGGACGCCCGCCGGCCGGTGATGGTGGGGGACCGAACGCGGCGCGGGCCCTGAGGCAGGGGGCTCGGGCGGGGGGGCGGGTTTCTTGCCGAAAAGCCGGAGCTTCACCGGTTACCGCCTCGTGAACGCGTCATCGGGAGGACTTCCCGGGATCCTCAACCGGACCGGGGCAGTTCCGGTACCGGAGGCGGCTCGCCGGCCAGTTCGTTATCGAAGAACGGCTCTTCCTCTTCCTCGTCGTCGTCCCTGCCGGCGAGGTCGAGATTGTCCTCACCAGTGCCAGCCCCGGCCATGCGACGCCGCGACATCACGTGAAGAGCCAGTCCGGTGGCGAACAGCAGGAGGTCGATGAGTATCGCGGCGATGACGGTGAAACCTAGCCACGAAACTCCCTTGCCCTTGATCGAACGAGCACGGCCGAGACCCGGGACGTTCCCCAGATCGAACTGGATGTCGGAGGTCAACTGGGTTTTGCCGTCGGCGGCAGTGCCAGTGAGGAGATAGTCGTTCTGGCCGGGTGAGAGGGTGTAGGAGTTCTTTGTCCACTGCCCAAGGCCGAGGTAGGCCTGGAACTGCCCGTTGCCGATATAGCGCAGGGAGGCGTCGACGCACCCCTTGCTGTCGGCGGTGATGGTCGGACCGAGCTGGGAGCCAAGGGGACCGGCGAGAGTGGTGCTCACCTGCTCACCCGGCTGGTACTTGCAAATTGAGACGCCTTCGGTGGTGACCGGGTAGTAATAGGTGGGAAGGTGGTAGACGGTGCGGCTGGCGGCGGGTGGGGCGGGGAGGGTGGTGACGGTGGTGGTGGCCCCAGGCACGGTCGTGGTAGTTGCCCCGGGAATGGTGGTGGTGGTTGGTAGCGCGGGGAGGGTTGTTATGCCGGGGATGGTGATTCCGGTATTGGTTCCGGTGATCGAGGTGGTGGTGGCCTGACAGCCGGGCGGAGGCGAAATGCCGGTACAGAACTGCTGGATCACCGGTGCAGTTGACGGACTGGTCGTGGGGGAGGCGGCCGGTTTTGTCGTGACGGGGAACGAGAACCCGGACGCAGGCAAGGTCGATACGGCGACGACCGTCCCCACAATGGTCGCCACGGTGGCGATCACTCCGCAACGCCGTTTCCACAACCGAGTGAAGTTCTCGACCATCAACCCTTCTCCAGTCCCCATACCAGGGTACTCGTCGAGTCCCAGATCATGTTCGTATTCGCGGACCCCGAGGTGATCTTCCAACCTGGGGCACGCAGGGAAACCTGGAGGGACTCGGGGTCCAGCCAGGGTTGGGGCACCAATCGCAGTAGGAAGGACCCGTTAACCACTGCACGAGGGATAGCGAAAGCGAAGGTCGAAGTGCCCGTCTTGCCGGGATCGACGGCGATGTCTTGCTGGCTGAGGCTGAGTCCAGATTCGAGGATGCTGCCCTTCTGGACGTCCCCCCTTGGGCCCCAGAAGTTGACCAGCCCGACAAACTGGCCGGCCATGGTCTGGGAGAATCCATCTGGCCCGAGTTGAAGGGACGGAGGACCCGATGGTGCGTTGTCGGCGACTTCAACCGTGCCGGTAACGTCGGCGGTCCCGTTGCCGGCGATCCGCACATCGAGGTGGAGGGACGGGCGCACGAAGAAGTCGAGCTTTGCGCCGGTGGCATCATCCACCGCCACGTGAACCGTCCGAGTGGGATCAGAAGCCGACACGTCTCCGCTGATTCCTGTCATGACGAACACGCTCTCTTCGGCTGGGTCGGAGCTCCACAGCATTAGGTGACCTCCGGCGGCCGCCTTGGCGAGGGCGTCCCCCAGATCGACGATGTCGGCGACGTTGCCGCCCTGTAGCTGCGAGAAGACAGCGGAAATGGCGGCGGCGACCTTGTCGGTCCGGGCCGCCTGCTTGTCGGAGGTTGGCGCTTCGGCGTAGAGCTGGTTGAGGAGGACATCGGCGACGTTGGCCGAGGTGAGTGGAGTTGCGATGCCCGGGACGGTCACCGGCCCGATCACCCCGAGAATGCGGGCTAGGGCGGGCACGTCGGCAGCGATGACCCCGTCGACTGAGGTGCCGGTGACCTGCTTGTACATCGCCGCCATTACCGACGCACTCCAGGGAAAGTCGGCGGTGAGGTTGGTCGACTGCCAGTTGCCGGTGGGGGCGAATCTCCCGAAAGCCGTGTTGGTGCCTGCCGGGACGGGGACGTTCACCAGCGAGGAGGGCTCGATGGTCCCGGTATTACCGCTCGGTGTGTTGTGGAACTTGCCCCTATCGAAGGTGATGGTGGCGTAGGAGAGCACGATCCCCTGATCGCGCATGGTGTCGTTGTTCTCTCCTGCAACCAGGTAAGTCCGGGGCCCGTTCGCCCCCATGAAGGTCCTGGCGGCAATCAGGTCCTGGGCGGCATTGGTTAGGCGCAGGCTCACCGAGGATGCGGTCCGGTTGAAAAGGGACCGTGCGGTTCCCAGTGGACCTACCAGCCCGGCCGGATTGCGGATCAAACCCACCATCTGATCGGCTGCAGAAGCTACATGGGTTTCCAGGGTCGCGAGGGAGGCAAGGGGAACCTGGCCATTGCTGATCGAGGCGGACGAGGACAGGGCGTCGATCTCCCCGACGAGGCGAGTCGCTTGCCTGGCGGCGGTCGTGGCGTCTGAGGCGAGCTGAACGGCTCCGGCGGTCTGGGTGTGCAGCCAGGGGAAAAGACCGATGTAGCTGATTCCCATCGACCCGGTGAGCTGGCCATGGGCGTAAGAGGCAAGCCCGGCCGCCTGGCGAAGAAGGGCGGCGTCGGCGGCGCGGCCCGGGTGGTTGAGCAGGCCCGAGGGGTTATCAGCCACCTGGGAGAGCAGGTCCTTGGCCCGGGTCAGCTCGTCCTTGGCGCTCTTGACGGTGGAATAGGAGGTGGCCGCCGCCACGAGAAGGGTGATCCCCAGCACGAGCAGGATGCCGAAGAGGTAGAGGGGCCACCGTTTCCGGTGGGCGGAGCGGTCAGGGTGGCCGTATTCCGGTTCCCGCGCCGTACGAGGGGGCTCATTGCGTGGGGGCTCGGCCAGGGTTGCGCTGGACGAGGCCCGGTGCATTGACCCTCGGTGCTCCGAATGGGGGCTCTCTGAATGGGAGTGAGTGCGGTGGTGCGACGAGGAAGGCGTGGAATGGATCCTGCTCCGGTTGCGACGGGTCCGCTCGTTGGCCCAATCCGATTGCCAGCGGGCTGCGCGGCGGGTGGCAGCTCTCCATGCGATCAAGCGCTGCGCCCTGGCCGAGGAAGAGCGCGGACGGTCCCGAGACTTCCCGGGGCGGCTCGGTCCGTTGCGCATTCTGAGCAAATCTAATGTTCGTCAACTTCCGGCCGTGGCTTGAGCCCTCAGTTCACGGAGGGTGGCGAATCGCTGCCTCGCGTGCCGGCGTTCTCCGCCTCCGCCAGCCAACCTGGCGCGTGGCGACGGGCCCACCGAACGTCGACCAGTCCGGTCGTCATCGCTCGGAGAGTCGAAGGCCAGCGAAGGGCGTAGCCGACGTGCCCGGTCACCACTACCACTATCACCAGTGCCAGGAGGTCGTGGACGAAGGTGGCCCCTGTCCGCCACGACAGGGGCCACGGCCCGAACCACTTCATGATCGTCCCGGTCATCGCCATCACCAGGATGGCCCCGCCGATGAAGGCGGCGTTGGCCTTCTGGCCCCCGTTGAACTTGCCGGGCGTGAGGAACGGGTCCCGTCCCCAAGTGGCCAGCCAGCGCCGATCTCCCGCACTCCAGCGGTTGATCTGGCGGAGATCGGAGCGGAGATGGGCGCCCCACCGAGATCGGGCCACTCCCACCAGGACGGGAAGAGGAAGGCAGAGCCCTGCGTAGACGTGGAGGTAGACGAGCAGCGCCCGCCGCCCGACCAGGGAGGACAGCGAGGGGATGTAGAGGGGTAGCGCGGTCGCTATGCAGGTGAGCATGAGGGCGGCCGTCGCCCAATGCACCACTCTCTCGGTCCGGTCGAACCGGTGAAGGAATGCGGGACTCTCCGTTCGGGCGGGGGTTTCTCCCGGAAGCAGGCTCATCCCCCGTCGATCGGCTTGTCCGAACCGGTATTGCGGAAGCCGGAGTTCGAACGCCCGATCCACGCATTGACGTCGTAACCGTTCTGCTCCCAGTATCCCGGGACGGCGCGCGTGGCGACGGTGATCGACGACAGCCACTTGATCGACTTATAGCCGTACATAGGCGCCACGTACAGCCGCACCGGGCCGCCGTGATCCTGGGAAATGGGGCGGGTCCCCAGCATCTCGTAGGCGACGATCACGTCGGGGCGGCGGGCCTGATCCATGGTGAGGGACTCGGTGTAGAGGCCATCGAAGGAGCCGAAGTTGACCGCTGAGGCAGGCGGTTGTACACCGGCTCGATCCAGGATCTCGGAAAGCGCAACCCCCACCCAATGCACGCCGGGCACTCGCCACCCGGTAACGCACTGGAAGTCCTTCGACAGGTGTGTGGCCGGCATGGAGATCAGCTCGTCGAAGGAGAAAGTAAGGGGGTTGTCGACCAGCCCTCCGACGTTGAGGCGGTAGGCAGCGGAAGAAAGGTCGGGTTGGGTTCCTGCAGCGTTGTAGATCCTGAACTGGTTGGCGCCAGGGATCAGTGCGGCCAGCCCGCCTCCTCCCGGGTTGATGGCCGAAACGACCCGCCCGACTTCCCGCTGGAGTATGCCGCCGAAGGCGATTCCGGCGGCACCAACGAGGCCCATGCCCAGCACGATGCGCCGGCCGATCGGGGTGGTCGACGGTGGTGTGGTCCCGGTCGAGGGACCGACGGAGTCAACGTGGTGCAGAGCCACCCGTCCATTGTGGGTCAATAAGCGAGCGAAGTACAGGGCGCCCTCGACGGCCTCTCCGCCGGTCCGACCTCGTCGCGGCCCTGAAGCGACCTGGCTCGAGCTCGCCGCTCGGGTTTGGTCAGCGCCGCCGGTAGGCGTGAGCGCGGTGGCTGACTCGCACGACGCGGATTCCACCGGCTACGTCATCGATCTCGAACAACACCCGGTAGTTTTCGTTGCGCGCAGATCGTAAATCAGCCAGATCGCCGCCGAGCGGCTTGCTGATCTGGTGCGGGTTCGCCCCGAGCCAATTCTCGACAAAATTCAAGACAGCGTTGGCGCTCTTCGCTGGCAGTCGCATCACATCCCGCTGTGCGGGTGGTGTCCAGAAGATTACGTAATGTCTTGCCCGCTGGCTCACCCGCGATTGTTGAGGCGCTCGCGCAGAGCTTCTGTTGTCACCAGTTCATCTGGCTCCCCGCCACGGTGATCCCCGGCACGGGCGGCCGCCAAGTCCTCGTGGATCCCGGGCTGGGATAGCCAGTACACCGTTTCGTGCAGCGATCCCAGGTCACGCTCAGGTCCGAATCCGGACTTGTCATTGGAACCCGCCGGGGACCCGAGTGGTGGGGGTCTCGCCCCTCTGGCGAGCCTTGGCTTCCTCGACGGCGGCGATCTCCCGCCCGACGGCCGAGTACATGTCGACCGGCTCGACGGTCACGATCTGGCCTGGGTCGATCACCACGGGGGAGCCGGGGCCGTAGCGGCCGGCGGTTGCTCTTGTCTGCAAGGAATTACCGGGATTGGAACCTGGATGTCCCGCGATCAGCTTCCCGCTCCCCGGGTCGACGAAGTACGTGTCGGTGAGCACCACCAGTCCATTGCGAGCCGTTATGTGAGCGAAGTACAGGTCGCCGGTCGAGAGGCTCACCGCTTCGAAGCTCCCCGAAGGGTAGTAGGAGGCCAACCCTCCTGCGGAAAAGGGAGCGGTGCTGGTGGCAAGCGCCACTGCCAGGTAGGCGACGCCGGCGAGGACCAGTGCGGTCGTGCCGGAGACCACCGTCCAGAATCCCCATCCACGGGCGTGGGAAGAGGCGGCTCGTGGCGCCGCCCATAGCTCGCCGCCCTCGGCGGATGCGGACAGGGGATAGCGGACCGGCATTTGCCGAGATTAGAGCCTCCGGTCGACCTCCCAGGCGCGCTCGCTCAGGTGCGCACCTCGGCGATCCATCGGCCGGTCAAGGGAACCGCTGCGAGTGTTCCGCATGCGGAGACCAGCCAGTCGAGGAGAGCATGGACGTCCCCTCCGGGGGGAGCCCGGAACACCAGGCCTTTGCGCGGGTGGTCCTGGACCGCGCGCCACCCGGGTGGCCGGGCCAGTCCCATCTCGTCGAGGCGCTTGGCAAGCTGCTGTCCCTGTGGATGGAGCAGACCCACCGAGTCCGGTTCGATCCCGTGGCGCCCGTTCTTGCCGGGGATCCAGGTGCCCACCGGGACGGCGGGGCCGAGGAAGGCGAAGATGCCGCCGATCGGACCCGGTTCCCGCGGTTGGTCGTCGGGATCGACCTCCGGGCGCACGTTGATCCAGCCTCTTCGCGACGCAGCGATCGCATCGGCGTGCCGGTAGACCTCAGCCATGGAATCTGGAGTGAATGCAACGACGGCCGGTTGGGTTCGTTGCCTCACCGAAGCCACTTCACTGTATTGGGGGCCTGGCAGCGCACCCACACATCCTGCCAGGAGGTGGCGAGGCGGTCCGCTTCGGACTCGGCGGCTGCTGCCAGAGCGGCCGTGCCCGGGTGCGAGCCGGAGCCGGATCTGAGCCAGGCGGCGAGCACCACCAGGTCGTGGTGGAGTCCCAGGTGGTCCTGGAGATCGCCCATCGCGCCGGCGAGCCTGGTAGCAGGGGTTCCGCAACAGGGGATGGCCAGTTCGGCGGCGTAGCGACACCTCTTGGCTTGGATGCGGATGGCATGGAGGGCGGCCGGGTCGGAGGAATCCCCCGCGGCGCGGACCATTCGAGACAGGCGGCGGTATTCGGAACCCACCATGCGAGGGAGCACTGTGTGGGCCGGCTTGCTCGCCCGGCCAGACCAGGTGAGGTTCCCGGGCAGTCCGGCAATGGCTTCGTGCAGCGCGCTGTAGCGGGGGCCAGACAGGCTTTCGCCTAGTGCTTCCGCCGCAATGCAGTGTTCCCCGGCGAGGATGTCGAGCACCGACGCCATCGTGGTTGCGGGCACGGCACTACCGAGGTCGACCAGGTGCCCAGCCATGACCTCGTTGTCGCGCAGCGTCCCCAGGGCGCCCCCGAGCCACTTCAGCTCGGTAGGAATGTCACCGGGCGAGCCGATCGAATCAGCGAGGGTCGAGTCGGTGGATATGAATGTGCGTGCCACCCGTAGGATCGCTCGGAGGCGCCGGACCGAGGTTCGTGCGTGGTGAAGGTGCTCAGGGTCGTATTCCGCGAGCGACATTGGCCCGGGTCGTCGCACCGCCAGGAGAAAAGTCTCCTCGTCGAGGTATCGCCCAGCAGCCCGGGACAGCCCGCCCCCGATCGCCTCGGCAACGGTCGGCTTGTTCGGCGCCACCTGGCCATTATCGCGGCGCCTGGTGCCTCGCCGATCTCTGCCGGTAGGAATGGGCCCGGTGGGCAACCCGTACGACGTGTAGCTCAGCCTGGTCCACCTGGTACGAAGTGCTCACCGGTCGTAATGCCTCGAGCAGGTCAGCAGGCGCTTGCGGCCACCGTCGAGGCGCTCGAAGGTGAGTCGGAGGGATGAACTTGTCGCCGCCGACCAGGACCCCTCCCGGTCTCCTCCGAGCTTGTGTACCCGGAGAGAAGGGTGCCTCTCGTCGGTGTCGAGAAGGCGCAGGGCTTTGAGGACAGCCGATCTCTCCGATGCGGAGAAGTCCCTGGACGAAAACGTGGTTAGAAAGGTTTCGGTGAAGTCGAGGTTCGCGTACTCGTGGCCCAATGTTCAGCCAGTCAGCGAGGCCAGTTCGTCCTCGCTGACATGCCGGACCCGCCCCTCCCGCGAGTCGGCGTGCCCCTGGGCGAGTAGCGCACGGTGTTCGGGTGAATACGCCCATGCATCCTCGCGCCGGAGCACGACTGCCGGCCGGAGGATGATCGCGTCGGACTCGCTGTCGATTTCGACTTCCATTTCGATCTCGCCTTCGATACCGGCGGAGCGGCGGATTTCCACCGGGAGAGTGAGGCGCCCGGTCGGGCTGAGGGTTACTGTTCTCATGCTGGCATTGTACCAGATCGGCAAAATGCTACATTGGCGTCTCGCCAATCTCTGCCGGTAGGGGAGTCCCGGCTGGGACATTGGGTTCACCAGGCGTGGATAACCGGCACCTTTCGGTTGTCAGCCCAGAAGGCGTGAACTGCAACTGTTAGTTGGCCGCGAAACTGTATAGTAAATACCTGAGAATCTGTCTAGTAATGCTCTGCGAAAATGTATAGTAGATCGTGTGGCCTCCAGTTCTCGCCCGGTCGAAGATCCCACGGCTGCCACAGGGACCTATATGAGGCGGACCGTCGATGACGAGCTTGATGTGCTCTGTGAGGGTCTCCCGGCCGTCGCCCTGGAAGGGCCGCGGGCAGTCGGCAAGACGGTGACTGCCATGCAGCGTGCGACAACTGTGTACCGCCTGGAGAATGAAACCGAACGCCTGATTGCCGCCGCCGATTTGGATCGTGTCGTTTCCCGTGATCCACCGGTCCTGATCGACGAATGGCAGCGACTCCCGGCATCGTGGGACCAGGTCCGCCAAGCGGTGGACGGCGGTGCCCCCCCCGGCAGTTTCCTCCTCACCGGATCTGCTTCCGGTGCTGGACTGCCGACCCACTCCGGGGCGGGACGGATCGTGACTCTCCGGATGCGCCCGATGAGCCTGGCCGAAAGGGGTCTTTGCGAGCCGGTCGTGAGTCTTCGGGAGTTGCTGACCGGTAGCCGGCCGGACGTGCAGGGACATTGCGACGCCAGGCTGGAAGATTACGCATCCGAGATCGTGGCGTCGGGGTTTCCGGGAATCCGCACGAGGCCGGAACGCTTGAGCGCAGCACTCCTCGATTCCTACATAGACCGCGTCGTCGAAAGGGAGTTCGAGGAATTCGGAGCAGTGGTGAGGAAACCTCATTTGTTGCGCAGGTGGATGGCTGCGTACGCGGCGGCAACATCGACAACCGCGTCTTTCGAGAAGATCCGTGACGCGGCGACCGGGGGGTACGGCGAGAAGCCAGCGCGCGCGACTGCCGCGCCTTACCGCGATGTTCTGGAACGTCTATGGATCATCGATGCGGTTCCACCGTGGTTGCCGACCCGGAACCGGATCGCGCGCCTGTCCGGCCCGGTCAAGCACCATCTTGCCGATCCGGCGCTGGCTGCCCGGTTGCTGGGAGTGGAAGCCTCGTCGCTGCTCATGGCGGCACCGTCCGATCCTCTCGTGCCCAAGGAGGGAGCGCTATTCGGAGCGCTTTTCGAGTCGCTGGTCGCTCTGAGCCTGCGTACCTACGCCCAGGCGGCCGGTGCACGGGTTGCTCACCTTCGCACGTGGAGCGGAGACCACGAAATCGACCTCGTCATCGAGCGCCGGGACGGGCGAATCGTCGCGGTCGAGGTCAAGCTGGGCAAGACCGCCGATGACAGGGATGTCCGGCATCTCGATTGGCTCCGAGGCCAGATCGGTGACGATCTGATCGATGCAATTGTTGTCACCACCGGCAACGACGCCTACCGGCGAGCGGATGGAACCGGAGTGGTGCCGGCCGCGCTGCTGGGACCATAGGCCGGCCTATTCACCGCCCGCTGGGCGGTCGCTTCTTCTTCGACCTTCGAGCCGCTCAAAGGTGAGCCGCAGCGACTACAGGGTTCAGGCGTACAGCACCGGAATCTTCCGGCTGACCAGTTCGCGGTGCTTGGTGACCAGGGGAACCCGCAAAGACTCGGCCAGGACAAGTGCGACCACCGAGTCCATCGGAATGTCCGGGTCGTCTCGCCGCATGGCGGCTTCTATGGCAACCGGGCGGGCCGGGAACCATTCCTGGACGCGTGATGACACGATGCCGAACTCCACCGAGGCGTGCTCCGGGCGCCCCTCATGGAGCCACAGCAGGAACTCGGCCAGGAGAAGGGAGGAGGTGTCCACCGCGCATATCTCGTTCGCCTGGTGGGCAATCCCCTCGACGGTACCGGAGAGGGTCAGCAGTCCTCCGGCGTCAGCGACGACGGTTGGATGCACCGAGCTTCTCGATCACCTTGCGGCGGCGGGCGGCGACGTCCTTGATGAATGTCATGTAGTCGGCCTCACTGATGGCCGGCGCGCTGGGCTTGATCCGAGCGAACTCGGCCGGCGACATCCGATTGGCCGTGTTGTGCAGCACCTGGCGAATCCACTCCTGCTGGCTCAACCCTTCGGCTTCGGCCTGCTCGGCAAGGCGTTTGGCGTCCGCCTCGGGGACGTTCTTGATGTTGATGTCCACGAAAGAATGGTACCAGATAGGTGCCAGATATTCTACCGTGTTGGTGCCACGACTATCGCCCGAGGAATACGACGTCGTTGGGCAGAAGGGAGTCGCTCCCAGCCAGCGTGTCCAGCGCGTTCACCACTGCTCCAATGAATGACCTGTCCTGGGGAAAAGTGCTGCTTGCAATCAGCACCAGTCCGGCGTGGCGCCGGCCGGTGGCGCGGTATTGCTGGTCCAATGGAACGAAATCTCTGATGTTCGCGGTGACCAGAGCGCGCTCGGATGCCGCGGCAGCCGCAAGGATCGTTTCATCGGGAGCCGAACGAAGTGAGGCATTTTCTGTCACGGCAGTCACGTCGTGGCCGCGAACTCGAAGCTCTGCCGCGATGGCGTTGCTGAGCATTTCGTCCAGGAGAAAGGCGATCCCCACGAACTAGCCAGCAAGAAGATGACGCTCGCGCTGCCAGGCGATCTCGGCAGCGCGCTCCGCGTCGTTGGCAGCAGCAATTTCAGCATCGATCTCGTCGGGGAACCGAGCCCAGTAGTCAAGCGCCGTTCGTAACGATCGATGGGAAAGCCCGGAGTTCTCCTCCACCAGCTCGAGAACGCCACGTTCTCCCAATGACGGCTCGGAAGAACGAGCCTGAACGATGGCTCGCATCACCTCCCAGACGTCGGGACCGCCCGCTAGGCCGGCTCGCCGGCCGGTGGGGCCGTCGCGAAACACGATGCCGGGATGTTCGACCATTCGGAGTCCCTCGTCGACCAAAAGGTTTGCCGCTGCTGAGATCGACAATCCAGGATGGGCCGCAGCGAAAGACGACAGCCGGTGGGCCACTGTGTCATCGAACCGGACCGGCGTAGGAGAGCGGCGCATCAACTACAGAGTAGTTGATGGTATACCGTTTGCACAGCGACAGATCTCCAATCCGGCGTCTGGCACCGGACTGGTTCCGGCGGCCCTGCCAGGACCGTGAAGAGGTCGATCTACCGCCCGCTGGGCGGTCGCTTCTTCTTCGGCGGCGGCCGGAGCAGCTTGTCTATCATCCCCCGCTGGGGAGGCGGCGGGCGGCGACCGGCTACTGGGCCTCGGCTGGAAGACGGGCGGTCTCCTGGGCCTCGGCTGGAAGACGGGCGGTCTCCTGGGCGGGAGCGGGGGGGTGCAGCGGGCGGTTCCTCCGGAGCCACGGGGTCGTCATCGGCAAAAGTAAGCCGTTGCGAGGAACGTCGGGGCGGGAGGAGATCCTCTTCGGCTTCCTCCTCCAAGTCGATATCGTCCCGGCGGACTCCTGCTGCCACCGGCCGCTTGCTGGCACCATTCCCATTCCCGTGGCCATTGCCATGGCCATTGCCATTGCCCGTGAGGGCGTGTTCAAGGCCGTAGTCGATCGACTCCTGGGGCGAGTAGTAGTAGCGGTCCTTGTAGGTCAGTTCGGTTGGCAGCGCATTGACAACCACCCCGGCGATCGGTGATCCGATCCGATCGAAGATATCGAGGGACTTCACCATGTCGCGCCGGGTGGTGAGCCCGGCGCGCACTACTACCAGGGTGGTGTCACAGAGGGTGGAGATGACCGCCGCGTCGGTCACCCGTAGCACTGGAGGTGAGTCGATCAACACGACGTCGAAGCGCGACTTCAATTTGGCGATCAGGTCCTCGGCAGCCGGGCTTGCCAGCAGTTCTGCCGGGTTCGGCGGCAACGGACCAGGAGGGATGATGGCCAGTCCGTCGGAACCGGGTACTGGCACAATTGCGTCGTTGAGGGAGGCGTCTCCTACCAATACGGAAGTGAAGCCCACCCGATTGGAGAGACCGAAGTACTCGTAGAGGCGGGGGCGGCGCAGGTCGCAGGAGACCATCACCACCGACTTGCCGGTCTTGGCCAGCATCACGCCCAAGTTGGCGAGGGTGGTGGACTTGCCTTCGCCACCCGATGGGCTGGAGACGAGTACCGCTTCGATGGGCTCGCGTACCTGGAGGAACTGGAGGGAGGTGCGAAGCTCGCGGTAGGCCTCGGCCTGGGGAGAGGTGGGGTCGGTGATCGAGACCACCCCGTCGGAGACGGCGCCGGGAAGAACCTCCTCGCCGAAGGGGATGGCGCCCAGGACCAGGGTCTTGGATGTCTTCTCCGAACGGGCCAGGGCGAGGTGCAGCTCCTCCTCCGAGCGGATGGTGTCGTCGAAGTACTCCCGGGCCACCACGAAGCCGATACCCAAGGCCAACCCGGCGATTAGGCCGAACAGCAGGTTGCTCTTGAGGTCGGGTGAGGACGGCGCCGAGGGGGGGGTAGCGCTGGCAATGAGCTGGGCGGCAGATGCGTTCAGCTCAGTGTGCTGGGCCAGGTCGCTGGCTTCCTGGGTGAGCACGTTCTGCTGAGACTGGAGGGAGCTGACTGTATCTTGAAACTGAGTTGCCTGGGTGGAGTTGGGGGCGGCGGCGGCGAGCTGGGCCTGAGCGGCAGAGAGCTTCTGCTGGACCTTGGTGAGCTCGTTCTCCAGGGTCTGATTGGCCGACTGCAAGCTGGCAATGGTGGTCTGCTGAATGTATTGCGTGTACGCGGTGGCGTAGGTGTTGGCGATCTTGGCGGCCAGGGTGGGGCTCTCCGAGGTGGCAGTGACGTCCATGACGTCGGTCTGGCCGACCTCGCTCCCGGAGATGCCGGGAGCGTAACCGAGCTTCTGCTTCACAACGGCGGCCACCCCGTTGCCCTGGAGGATCTCCACCTGATCGGGCACGCTGGACTGGTCATAGGTGAAGGTACCTCCGCCAATTGCCATCTGCGCGGCAGTGGGGGCCAGGTACAGTTCGGCACTGGATTGGTAGATCTTCGGTTCATGGTGGGTATAGACAAAGGCGGCGACTACGGTGAGCACCAAGACGATAAGGACTGACCACTTGCGGTTGAAAAGGATGCGCAGGTAGCTGCGAAGGGTACCCTCGACCAGGGCCTCGGTGTCCATGGGCTCAGACCATCCTAACGGGCATCATGTCGGGATCGGTGCCTGCGGATTCTGGGGAAGAGGAGCGTCCTTTTCGAAGGGAAAGGCCCAGTGCGACGAGGGGTATCAGGAAGACGATCACCTGCATGCGCTCTCGCACTGCAGTTCCGTAGTTGGCGATGATGAGGGAGAGGCCAAGCGCATTGGCAATTGCCGGCACCCAGTAGAAGCCGACCGCCCGGCCGACCCTCCGGCGTGCCTCACCGAACCCGCGCCAGAGGCTCGGAAGGAGCGCCCACCAGGTGAGCACGTCGGGGATCGAGAAGAGCTGCCGCCCGCTGGCCAGATTCCAGGGGAAGGGTCCGAACATGAACAGGGGAGTGGCGATCGGAAGGTACAAGAGAGCGTGCTTGCCCGACGCCACATCGGAGTTGGGTAGGAACCCGCTGGCGGCGCCGGTAGCGCTGGCCATGCGGGTGCCGTTGATCTGGGCGAAGTTGGCGTTGGCCATGAAGGTGAATCCGTCGTGGCCGAGGCCCACTCCGAGCACCAAGGCCGCCGCGGCGACCGCCATTATCAGGCTGGCGAAGGTGTTCTTGACCTGGCGCTGGAACATGAAGGCGATGAGGAAGCCCCCTGCCGCCAAAGCCCCCACGCTGGCGCGCCACACGAAGATCAAGACCAGCGAGCACGTCATGGTGACGAGCGCTCCGAGGGTGATCCGCCGGTATAGCCGGACAGCCGCGTTGAGGGCGAGGGCGATGCCGAAGTAGATACCTGCTTCCCGGAGGAGCTGGGACGACCAGATGAGGAAGCCGGGGACGAACAGGCAGAGGGGCGGGACGTAGCGGGCGGCGGCCAGTCCGAATTGGCGTTCGGTGGCGTCGTGGAGGAGGGGGATCATGGCCGCGGCGAAGGCGGCATCGACGGCCATGCCAGCACCCGCGTGGGGTCCGAACAGGTAGTAGAGGGATCCAAGCAGGTAGAAGAAGCCGTCCTTGCCGGCGGGAAGACCGGGCATGGGGGCGTTCCCAGCTCCT
>JAKAWH010000039.1:2016-24430 GCA_021817065.1 Actinomycetes bacterium | reverse complement strand
GAACCCGCACCACGAAAGCGAGCCCGCCGCTGCCGCGATCGGAGGCAGCTTGTACAGGCGCAGGAAGAGGTACAAGCCAAGCCCGGGAACGATGAACACCGATGCCTCGGCAATCGACCAGGCGATGGTGGGAGGCAGGAAGGCGAAAAGGAACGTCACGGGATAGAAGGCGCCGGCATTGAACCCGGCCAAGAGGGGCGTTCCGCTCCAGATGTAGGGATCCCACAAGGGAAGATGCCCGTGCCGGAGATCGACTCCGGCGAGCACCCGCAACGGGAAGTTCTGCGCCACACCATCCCCGCTCATAAGGGGATGCTCGAAAAGAGCAGGAATGACGAAGAAGGCAATGGGAACCAGGACCGCAGCGACGACGAATCGGCGGTCCCACCTGTCAAGTCCGGCCCACCAGGACCGGCGGGCACTCACTCCCTGATCAGCGCTGGAGAGCCCAGGACGGTGAGAATTGGCTTCGCTTGGTCAATGCGGCATTGTCTCCGGAAGCGGGTGCGGAGGACCACCCGCAGATAGTGCAAGCCGTAGAGGAGATTGGGCGCCTTCTTCGAAGACCCCGAAAGCCTCTTCGCCACGGTCACCGGACGCTCGGAATATCGGAAGCCGCAACGTACCGCCCCGATCAGCATCTCCGAGGACTGGTACTGGTCCTCGACCAGACGAACTGTGGTCGGAACGGCCACCCGCATGATGCGAAGGCCGTTGGACGAATCGGTCACCTTGCGACCTAGCAACAGAGAGATCACCACTGCGAAGAAGTAGACGCCTGCCAGGCGGAACCGATCGTCCCGCTCGGCTACCCCCAGGACGCGCGATCCGTGGACGATGTCGGCCTCGCCGCATACGATCGGCTCCAGCAGGGCGGGAATGTCCGCCGGATCGTATTGCCCGTCCGCGTCGATGGTCGCTACGTAGCGCGCACCCAGTGCACCCACCAGCCGATAACCCAGGCGGTAGGCCGCGCCCTGCCCACGGTTGACCCGAGCCTCACAGACGTATGCGCCCGCCCTCCGAGCGATCGGCGCAGTGGCATCGGTACACCCGTCCGTCACCACCACCACGTCCACGTTCATGCCCAACACGGTCTCCGGGACGCGGGCGATCACCGTAGCGATGTTCTCTGCTTCCTGGAAAGCGGGGATCAACACGGTGACCGGCGCAAGCCGGGTATCTCCGTACCTCAGGACGAAGTCATCGAGTGCTGCCTGGTCCACCGGATCCGCTGCAGGCGGCTCCCACGACGGCGCCTCCGCAGTAGATCCCCTCAACAAGGCGTCGTCGACGACGGACATCACTGCCTCCCTGCAGCCAGTTCCGAGCCGGCCAGAGCGGGACTGGCGATGGACCGCCACTGCACCTGGGGTCGGATTGCCTCGGGATCGACGTTCGCGTGATGGCGTTCGACCACCCCGTAAAGCGATTCGAGCAGGGTTTCCGAAAGCAGATGGGGATTGAGCCCGAGGTCGAGCAGCTTGGTGTGCGCGGCGCGGTAATAGTGCTCTTCGGCTTCGACGCGCGGATCGGCGACGTTCTCGATGGTCACATCGCCGGGATAGGTCTTGGCGACAAGCTCGGCCAGGCCCGCTACCGAGAAGGACTCGGTGAACTGATTGAACACCCTGTACTCCCCTCGCTGAGCCGGATTCATGATGGCCAGCTCGACGCAGGCAAGGGTGTCGCGAACATCGAGCATGCCGCGCGTCTGGCCGCCTTTTCCATAGACCGTCAATGGATGGCCGATCACCGCCTGCACGATGAACCGGTTGAGCACCGTCCCGAACACTCCGTCATAGTCGAGGCGGGTAGCCAGATCGGGATGCAGCACTGTCTCCGGGGTTTCCTGACCGTAGACGATGCCCTGGTTCAAGTCGGTCGATCGAAGTTGCCAGATCTTCGTGGCAAACATGATGTTGTGGCTGTCGTGAACCTTGGAGAGGTGGTAGAAGGAACCCGGCTGCTTCGGGAAGGGCAACACGTCCTTGCGGCCGCGGTGCTCGATCTCGATGAATCCCTCTTCGATGTCGATGTTGGGAGTCCCGTACTCGCCCATGGTGCCCAGCTTCACCAAGTGGATGTCCGGGTTGACCTCAGCAATGGCGTAGAGGAGGTTGAGCGTTCCCACCACGTTGTTGACCTGGGTGTAGACGGCATGGCGGCGGTCGATCATCGAATAGGGAGCCGCCCGTTGCTCGGCGAAGTGGACAATCGCCTCCGGCTCGAAGTCGGTGACGATCCGGCGGGTGAACTCCGGGTCGCACAGGTCGCCGATGTATGTGGCCAACTCGAATCCACTCACCTCCCGCCAGGTGTCCACCCGCTTCTTCAGGGTGGCGATGGGAACCAGGCTGGATGCCCCCAGCTCATGATCGTAGGAACGGCGGGCGAAGTTGTCGACAACCCCGACCGTGTGCCCCCGGGCGGACAGATGAAGGGCGGTGGGCCAGCCGAGGTACCCGTCGGCTCCCAGGACAAGTATCTTCATAAGGTGACATTTCAGCAGGCAGACCTGGGATAACCCTGGGAAAGACATGAGAGCTGCATTACGGGAGACGGAAACGAACCTTGGTCCCGGGACCAAGGTCCCGACATGTCCGGTCGGAACTGAGGGCTTTTCCCGGGGGACGGCAGGGATCGGGGAGCGCCGCGGTTCACGGGCGGAGTCGGCGGTGAAGAGGCTCCTTTTCGTTCCCGATTCTTCGGAAAAAGGGGGCTGCCCGGTTGCCGACGATGCCACCACCTACAAGATCTTCCATGTATCCATCGCAGTTTCAGCGCTGCGCTGCCTTCTCAGTTACGTCGTCTTTCCCATCCTCACCCCCCTGCTGGGAGCAGCCACCAATGCCGGACCGGTGATTGGGCTTCCCATCGGAGTGGTGGCCCTGTGCTTCGACGTGATGGGGATCCGGCGATTCTGGCTGTCGGACCACCGCTGGAAATGGCCCATGACCGGTCTGTACGCTGCGGTGATGTCGCTGGTAAGCGTGCTGCTGGTGGGCGACATCGTCCATCTCGCCTGACGGCGCCGACCCATCCTGCGGCTTTCCCTGCCGCACGTCTCGCGACCCATCCTGCGGCTTTCCCTGCCGCACGTCTCGCGACCCATCCTGCGGCTTTCCCTGCCGCACGTCTCGCGACCCATCCTGCGGCTTTCCTGCCGGATCAAACGGCTCCGCCCGCGCATTATCCCTGTTCACAGGTGTTACTTGCGGTAGATTACCGCGCGGTAACTTACGATGGTACGCTGAGGGTAGTTGCCCGGACCCGATTCCAGGCCGGGACTCTGCCCCTAGACCTCAGGAGGTTTTTCCCCTATGCCTGATTTCTCCATGGAGCTCAACGAGGACCAGCTCCAGATCCAGAAGTGGCTGCACGACTTCTCCGAGAATGTCGTCCGCCCGGTGGCCGCCGAATGGGACGAGCGGGAAGAGACCCCGTGGCCAGTGATCCAGGAAGCTGCCAAGATCGGCCTCTATTCCTTCGACTTCATCGCCACCGCCTTCGCCGATCCCACCGGCCTGACATTGCCCATCGCCAGCGAGGAGCTCTGCTGGGGGGACGCTGGAATTGCCCTTTCCATCATGGGTTCCACCCTGGCAGTGGCCGGCATCGCCTCGAACGGAACTCCCGAGCAGCTCATGGAATGGGCACCCCAGTGCTATGGAACACCCGAAGACGTCAAGCTGGGCGCCTTCTGCGTATCGGAGCCTGACGCCGGCTCCGACGTCTCGGGGCTACGCACCCGTGCGGTGTACGACGAGGCGAAGGACGAATGGGTGATCAACGGGACCAAGGCGTGGATCACCAACGGCGGCATCGCAAATACCCACGTCGTGGTCGCCTCGGTCGACCCGGAGCTTGGCTCCCGCGGCCAGGCGTCCTTCGTGGTACCCGAGGGAACTCCGGGTATCTCGATGGGCCAGAAGTACAAGAAGATGGGCATCCGGGCATCCCACACCGCCGAGGTGGTGCTCGACGACTGCCGGGTGCCAGGAAGCTGCCTTCTGGGCGGCAAGGAGAAGCTGGACGCCCGCTTGGCCAAGGTCCGGGAAGGCAAGAAGTCGGCTGGCCAGGCAGCAATGGCCACCTTCGAGGCGACCCGCCCTGCTGTCGGGGCGCAGGCTCTCGGCATCGCCCGTGCCGCCTTCGAGTATTCGCTCGATTACGCCAAGGAGCGCAAGGCATTCGGCCGCGCGATCATCGAGAACCAGGGGGTCGCTTTCAAGCTGGCTGACATGTGCTCCCGGATCGAGGCGTCGCGCCTGCTGGTGTGGCGGGCGGCATGGATGGGACGCAACGGGAAAACCTTTGAAAAGGGCGAGGGCTCGATGTCCAAGCTCTACGCTGGCGAGACCGCGGTGTGGGTGACCGAGCAGGCCATCCAGATCATGGGCGGCTACGGCTACATCCGCGAGCACCCGGTCGAGCGCTGGCACCGGGATTCGAAGATCTACACCATCTTCGAAGGCACCTCGGAGATCCAGCGGCTGGTGATCGCCCGGGCAATCTCGGGAGTGCACATCAAGTAGGCATCTCCCGCACTGCAGGTCACTTCCCCGCGGCGCGATTAGGTGAGAACGAAGTCTTCGAGGTCGTGAGCGAGTAGACCGCACTCACCTGTGCGGTCACCTGCTGAACACCAGGTTGGAGCGGGGTGGACGCGTCCAAGCTTGCGGCGCTGTTGAACGCCTGCCCGGACGAGCGCGGAGCCACTGTCGAAACGCCGGGGGTGTCGGTCAGAGAGCAAAGGCCGGCGAGCCTTTCGCCCGAGGCAGCCGCCATATCCTGGGCGTGAACAAATGCAGCGTGAACAGCTTGGGCCCGCGCCTGCCCCTCAAGCACCGAGGCGTCTTGCACCGAAAAACCGATTCCGTTCAACCGGATGTCGTTGCCCGCCTGCCCGGCGACCGCGTCGATCAGCGAACCTGCTCCTGCGAAGGTACCCGACTGATCGTGGACCTTCGCGATCACCGTATTGTTCACCGAATATCCATTGATGTTCCCGTGATTGTCATATGTCGGGAAGATCGAGAGGTTGGTGGTCTGGATGTCCTTCGGAGCGACCCCTCCCGCCTTCAGCGCCTTGATGACGCCGGTCGCCTCCGAATCGTCGGAGGACAGTGCGGCCGTGGCGGTAGTTCCCGACGTCTGGACCCCGACGGTGAGAGTCAACAAATCAGGAGTGCCGGTCGCCTGCCCGGAGGCGGAAGCGGTCAACTCGGGGGCGTCCGGCCCGCACGCAGGAACGGTGGGCTTGGAAACCGGATTCGATGAGCCGCTGCAGGCAGATAGCGCGAGGCCGGCTGCGAACAGGGCAGCAGGCACGGCGAGCGGTGGCCGCAACAGGGTCGGTGATGGATGCATCCTCATACCCACTATGACGCAGGGTGACCCAGATAGGTTCGCCATCCCGGAGGCACGTCGAGGCCACCAGGCTCGCACCGACCCTCGGAAGGCTTAGCTGGCGGGCCGGCTCGCACCCCTCACGGGCGAGCTGGCAGAGTTCTCAGTCCCCGGTGATGCCCCGGAGTCCGCCCCAGGCGATCTCGGCGATCCAGCGGGCAAGAACGTCTGGATCAGCCGGAACCGCTGCGCCCTCACTCGTATCCCGCCGCGAGGTGAGCCAGTGGCGGGTTGTGGACTCAGCCAGACCGACGATGCCATAGGCGAGGAGAAGCTGGTGCTCCCGGCTGATGGCGGCATCGATCAGCACAGCCACCGCCTCTGCAAGCGTCCGCTCGATCCGGCGGGCAACCCGGCTGAACTCGTCCTCCCGCCTCCCCCCCTGACCGAACAGGAGATAGTAGGCATTCTCGTGTTCCGATATATACCGAAAATAGGCGTAGAAACCCGATTCGACCTGCCCGCGGGGGCCCTGGGCCTGGGCGACCGCCTTAGTGATCTCCGACATGAGCTGGCTACCCACGTGCTCGAGCAGTTCCTTGTACAGGGCCTTCTTCGAAAAGAAATGCTGATAGAAGACTGGCTTGGTCACCCCCGCCCGGGTGGCGATGTCATCGATGGAGGTCTGGATATATCCCTTGGTCGAGAACAGTTCAAGTGCGATGTCAAAGAGCTGCTCGCGTCGCTGCCTGCCCGGAAGGCGCGGTGTGGACGGTTCCGGCACCAGGGCTCAGCTCGCCGCCGCCACTGTGAGCCTCAAGCCTTCCGGGAAGCTCACCTTCGGCCGGAAATCGAGATCCCTCGCTGCCGAGGTGATGTCGGCCTCGGTCTTGCGCACGTCACCCGCTCGTGGACCCACGTGAACCGGTTCGATGGCGGTACCCAGCACATCCTGGAGGATTCCGAGCAGATCGAGCAGCGAGTAGCTGGCTCCCCCGGCGATGTTGTACGCCTTGCCGCTGCATGCGACGGCCGGCCGGGTGCCGCTCAGGACATTGGCGTCCACCACATCGTCGATGTAGGAGAAGTCCCGCGCCTGCAACCCGTCGCCGTGCACTTCCGGGGGTCTCCCACTCCGTAGCGCATCGATGAAGAGAGGGATCACTGCCGCATATGCCGAATCGGGCCGCTGGCGCGGTCCGTAGACATTGAAATATCGTAATGCGACTGTCTCCAATCCGAACAGCTCGGCGAACACGCGGCAATAGTGCTCTCCCGCAAGCTTCGACACCGCATAGGGCGAACGCGGCATCTTCTCCGCAGTCTCCGGGGTCGGGAACGTCTCGATGTTCCCGTAGATGCTCGACGACGAGGCAGAGACCACCCTCCTCACCCCGGCGTCGCGGGAACAGGTCAGCACGGTCAAGGTTCCATGCGTATTGGCAGTATCGGTAGCGAGGGGATGCTCGACGGATCGGAGCACCGCCCGGTGGGCGGCTTGGTGGAAGACCACCTCAACTCCTTCGATCGCTTTGGACACCACTTCGGCGTCGGCCACGTCGCCCAAGATTAGGTCCGCCTTCGGATTGACGTTCTCCTCCCGCCCGGCCGACATGTCGTCGAGAATGCGGACGTCGGCACCGTCGGCGACCAATCGGTCGGCGACGTGCGACCCGATGAAACCGGCACCGCCGGTGACCAGTACCCTCATCGGAGGAGGAAACCGCTGGGGCAGGAAGATTTCATGAAAAAGATGCTGCTCATAGGAACTCGACGTTATCGCCACTCATCCGATGGCGGGTGTCAAAGACAAACGTCGCCGCGTCGACGATCGCTGGCAGGTCGAATGCCCTGTGGTCGACCAGCAGGACCACAGCGTCTGCGGCAGCAACCTCATGGCGCTCCGGCTCGACCCGGACCACCTGGGCTGGAACTTCGTTCCACGATATATATGGGTCTGCTGCCCGCACATCAGCCCCGAGGGTGAGCAGACGGTCGGCGACCGCCAACGCGGGAGACTCCCGGGCATCCCCGGTATTGGCTTTGTATGCGAGGCCGAGGAGGAGGATCCGGGCGGAACGTACGTCGATCCCCCGCCGCTGGAGTCCTTCGCTGATCCGCCAGACCACGTGATCGGGCATCCCCGCATTGATCCTGTTGGCCAGCTCGACGAACCGGAAACTTCGGCCGAGGCGCCGTTTGATCCTCCACGAGAGATAGGACGGGTCGATCGGCAAGCAGTGCCCTCCTACTCCGGGGCCGGGAAGGAAGGGCATGAACCCGAACGGCTTGGTGGAAGCAGCCTCAATGGCTTCCCACACGTCCACCCCGAGATCGGCGGCAAGCATGGCCAACTCGTTGACCAGGGCGACGTTGACGTGGCGGAATGTGTTCTCCAGCAGTTTGGTGAGCTCCGCCTCGGCGGTGGAAGACACCGGCACGGTCCTTTCCACGATCGAGTCGTAGAAGCGCTTGACCTGGCCCAGGGATTCGGCATCTATGCCCGATACCACTTTTGGGGTGTTGACCAGGGTGAACGATTTGTTACCCGGATCGATGCGTTCGGGGCTGTAGCCGAGGTAGAAATCCTTACCGGCAGCCAGCCCCGACCCGGCCTCCAGCGCCGGCGCAACCAGCTCGGTGGTTGTCCCGGGATAGGTGGTCGACTCCAAGACCACCAAGGCACCCGGGCAGAGGTGCCGCGACAGCATCGCCGCTGCCGCCTCGATGAAGGAAAGATCCGGGTTGCCCGCCTTCAGGGGGGTCGGAACGGTGACCACTGCGATGTCAAAAGCGGCGCACATCTGGTCCGACGACGTCACCACATACCGGCCCGAATCGAGCGCTTCCTGCAACTGGGCGCTGGGCACGTCGTCGGTGAAGGAGACGCCGTCGGCCAGTTGCTTCACTCGTAGCTCGGAAACGTCGAACCCCACCACCTGGTACCCGACCGAGGCGGCACGCACCGCCAATGGAAGCCCCACATACCCCTGCCCGACCACAACCGCCTTCCGGCCACCGACCGGGTCCGAGCTCACCGGGGCAGCTTACCGTCGTCCCGGGCCCTGCCTTGGCTATTATCGGGTCACCCGACGGGAGATGGGATTCCGCACGAACGACGAGAGGAGCGGGACGATGAATGAGGCCCCGGTTCTGTCCCCACCCGGCCACCCGCCCGGAATGGCCGCCGAGCCCGCTGCGTTCCAGGTCGTGCCCGTTCGCGGCCTGCCGGCGGTCGCCATCGTGCTGGCTGGTCTGATAGCAGCGATCGCGACCAACAGGTTGTGGGCGATCGATTTCTTCCACGTGGTTGGAGGAGCGTTCTGGACCGCACTGGACCTTTTCCTCGGATTCGTGCTCGGGCCCATCCTGGGCAAGCTCTCAATCCCCGCCCGAGCGGAGCTCACCCGCAAGCTGATGCCGAAGATGATCCTCATCATGCCCACCGCGGTGATCTGCACCCTCGCCGCCGGGTGGCAGCTCGCCCGTCACCTCGGTGATCTGTCCACCGCCTATCCCTACCACGGCTGGGTGGTCGCGTCCTTCATCGTGGTGGGAGTGATGTCGGTGATCGCACTGGGCCTGCTGGAACCTGCCAACGTAGCCGTGCTTTTCGAGATGAAGAAGCCTCAACCCAACGGCGAAGTGATCGGCCGGCTCATGAAACGCTTCATCGTTACCGCCGGAATCACCGGTGCCATGCAGGTCGCCACTTTGATCATCATGACCCGGATCGCCACGGCATGAGGGGGGACCCGATCGCCGACAGCCCCCACGCCACCGACCGCGCCGGGAACCGCGCTGTACCGCCACGGCAGGCGCTCCCCCCGATCACCGAGCTGGCTGTCGGTTCGGTGATCCTGATGATCACGAGCGGGATCTACCTCGCCTCCTCGCTGCCGCGGCCACCCGCTCTGGCTCCCGCGGTCGCGCTGCTCGCTGCGGGTGGCTGCCTCACCGTTGTCGCAATGGGGCTGCTGGTGCGGATAAGACCGTTCGCGTGGGGAACCTTTTTCCTGGTCGCCCGCTGGGCCTTCCTCGCCTACCTGGTTATCGCCGGCATCCTCGGGTTTGTCTTCGTCTATGACCACACCCGGGGCGCCACCCTTGCCATCCTCATCTCGTCGCTGTTCTTCTTCGCAGTGGACGTTCCGACCATCATCGCCTTTACCGTCGCACGGTACGCCGAACCGGCCTGAGCCCCTGGTGGCCGGTGCCGGAAAGAAGCGGCGGCCCGAGCCTCGTCCTCGGTCACGCCGAGCCAGCCTGCACCTCCGGCCGCTGGCGCTGAGAGTTCGAACGGGCCTCATTCCTCCCGGAGCGCGTCGAGGACCGGGATGTGAGCGGCCCGCCACGCCGGCAGGAGAGAGGCAGCCAGTGTGACCGCCACCGCCACCGCCCCGTAGCCTGCCCAGTAGGCCGGCGCCAGCACGAACGGATTCCGGTACCCAACGACCAGCGGGACGATGGCAATGAGACCCACCGACCCGACCACCCCCAGCAATCCTCCCAGCAGGGTTCCACTCGCCCCGACCAAGGCTCCTTCGGTGATCACCATCTTCGAGAGGTCCCTCGGGGAGAATCCCACTGCCGACAACGCACCGTACTCCTTGCGGCGCTGCACTCCCGCCAGCACGAAGGTCGAGAGTACCGCCACAAATGCCAGCAACGTCAATGCCCTTTGGAGAGCCCAGAACGGGGCTATCTGACCCGCCACCGACCTGACCCAGGCCGCCTGAGTTTGGGACGGGGTGGCCGCATGGACATCCACCGCGATGCCGGCGGAGACGATTCGCCTGGCGAGCTCCCCTAGCGGCACGCCCGGGCGCGCGTAGGCATACACATTGGTGGGTGGCTGGGAGCCGTAAAGACGAGTCATCTCTTGTTCCGATATGAATACCGAGGAACCGTTGAAGTCGCCGACCTCCCAGATCCCGGCCACCGGAATCCGAGCCAGGCCTCCCGGAGTGTCCAGGATCACCTTCGATCCCGGACGCAGATGCTGACGCCGGGCAAGGGCGGTGCCGACCAGGGCTTCTCCACGAAGAAGGAGGGCTCGAGAGGCGCTGCCCTCCACCAACGGAAGGCCCGCGACGTGGAGATCGTCGGACGTCTCCACCCCGATGACCGACGAGGCGGAATGCCCGGTCAGTACCCCCACCTGACGGACTACCCGTGACACACCAGGCACGTGCGCGAGAGCAGCCAGCTCCGCCGGTGAGAATCGGTCCTCGGTATCGATGGTCACCGATGCGGTCGACCCCTTCGACACATACACCCATCGCGCCTGGGGTACTTTGGTCGCTCCGACGATTCCCTCGGTGGCCGAGCGGCTGTAGCTTGCTGCGATGAATGCCACCCCGACCGCGCCAGCCACAGCAACGGCCATGGTGCCGGTTCGGCGAGGGCTCCGGACCAGGTTGGACAGGGCGAGGCGGACCGCCGCTCCGGCATGTCCGGCGGTGGCAACTCCCCGCGCCAGGTGGAGGGCCAGTGGCGCAAGGTTCCCGACCGCAAGCATCGCTGCCACCACTGTCAGCCCGAAGGAGGCGATCCCCACCGGGTACTGCCACGGCGCCAGCGAGCCGTGGAGTGACGACATCCAGCATCCGGCCAACCCGATCGCCATGAGGGCGGAGTAGATAGCGGCACGACCGACCCGCAGCCGGTCAGAGGCGACGGAGATCGCGTCCCGGCCGGACAGCTCGGCGGCCACATCGATCGCCCGGGCACGGCGGAGTGGCCCGGCAGCTGCCACGAGGGAAACCAGCACTCCGCCCATAGGTGCAGCCAGCGCCACTGGAACGCTGAGGTGAATAGAGAGAGGAACACCGGCGAGCTGGTGAACCAATGCGTCGATCGTGCCCACGATGGTCCTCGCCACCAGGGCGGCGCCGCCCACTCCAATGACACCACCGGCCAGACCCAGTATCACCACCTCGGTGGCCGGCAGCGCTACCGCGAGCGGCGAGCCGCCGAGAGCGGCTACCACCGCCATGGAACGCCGCCGCTCCGAAAAAGCCAGGTCGACGATATCGTGGACAAGAACCACCGATACCCCCACTGCCAGGACGGCCAGGAGCCCGAGGAGAGGGAGGAACGACTGGGTCACCACCGACGCCTCGGGAGGCAGGGAGCCGGCGGGAACCACCGCGTTCCAGGGACCGACCGCCTTCTGAAGACGCCGGGTCAGCGATGAGAGATCGGCACCTTTGGCGGGCACCACGTACACCGCATCGAGCCGTCCCGACCGGGCAAAGAGCGACTGGCTCATTGCCAGGGGCATTACCACAACGTCCCCGCCGGCAACGCCGGCGAGAGCAGGTTCCACCGGTGCTCCGCCGAGCGGAAGCGGTCCCGCGTCGGTCATCAGGAACGCGTCCCTCAAGCCAGCGACCTGGGGGGAGACCCCCCAGGTTCGTCCCCCGATCCCCAAGGCGACCACCGTCACCCGACGGGAAGGCGAGATCACCGGCGTGATCGCCTCGACGGTGGGGACAGCAACGGAGACCCCGGGGGTGGCAGCTACCTCTCCGGCGACCCGCCCATCCAGCCCCCCGCGGGCGGTGGCGCCGATCACCCGGAGCTGGGCACCAAATGCCACCTTTTCACTGAAATGCGCGAATGACCAGGTGACCGATGAGGTAGTCAAGACCACTGACATCGCCAGAGAGACTCCACCGGCCACCGCCAGCACCGCCAGCAGCGACCGTAGCGGGTGAATGCGAATCCATCGCAAACCGAGAAGCCTGGTGAGGCGGAGCCAGTCCCTCACCGGGACGCCGAGGCGATCTTCCCGTCGACCAGCGTGAGCACCCGATCGGCTCGTCCCGCGGCTTGGGCATCGTGGGTAACCAGCAGCAGGGCAGCGTCCCTCTCGGCCACTTGGGCGATCAGCAAGTCGAGCACCTCCCCCCCGGTCACCGAATCGAGGTTGCCGGTCGGCTCGTCGGCCAGGATGAGGGGCGCCCCTCCCACCAGGGCGCGAGCCAGCGCCACACGTTGCATCTCGCCTCCCGAGAGCTCAGTGGGGTAGCGGTCCGCCTTCTCGGCTAGACCCACCGAGGCGAGAACATCCCGGGCGCGCGACCTGGACTTCCTGCCGCCGTTCAGCAGAAGAGGCAGTTCCACGTTCTCGACCACAGTCAACTGCGGGAGCAGGTGGAAGAACTGGAACACGAACCCGACCGCGTGGCGCCGGAGCTCCGCCCGCTGGGAGACGCTCATTGCGGCCGGGTCGCGCCCGGTAACTCGCACCGTCCCCCGGTCGGCAAGGTCCAGCCCCCCGGCGATGTGAAGAAGGGTCGACTTGCCCGACCCACTTCGACCGATGAGAGCAACCGCCTCTCCAGGGTTCACCCACAGGTCGACACCCGACAGCGCAACCACCGTCTCGGTCCCGCGCTCGTAGCTCCTCCAGATGCCCGAAAGCTGGAGGAGCGGACCGTCGTGCCCATCGGCAATCATCGCCCCATTCAAGCAGGTGACCACTCGACCGGATCATGCCCCGGTAGGCTGGCGTTCATGAGCGACCAACCGGCGCCCGGAAACGGCAACGGAGCGGATGACCTGCCCATCGACATTGCCGGGCTGGTCGGCGATGCCACCGCTGCGCTCGGCGAGTCGTGGGAGAAGTCCCGCCGCATCGCAAGCGCTTTTTATCGGTCAGCGATAGCGGCGCCCGATGCGCTGGTGGCGCTTGCGGAGACTTCAGAGAAGGTGATGACCGCCCTTCCCGACGCATTGCTCGCACTCGCCGAGGTGTCCGAACGGATGGCGGTCCTCGCCCACCAGATGGAACGGGTCAACGACTCCATCGACAAGGCATCCCACCGGGTCGATCAAGCTGCCGACGGGATGCGAAGGGCCACCAGCGGGATCCGGGACATCGTCGACACCCTGGGCGGGTCGATCCCCGAGTTCTCCCGAGCAGTGGGGAGCTTCGACACCCGCCTGGACCACCTTGACGGGGTGGTCAGCGACCTTTCACGGACCATTATGTCGTTGCTCGGGGTGATCCCCGGAGTGCGCCGCGCCATCCGCCAGCCCGAGCCTCCGCCCCCACGCTCGCCGATCGAAATTCCCCGGGCACAGCAGGGATAGCGCTCCGGAACGGCGGGTAGCGGGTGGATCGAACCGGCATCGTCCGTTTCGCGCCTAGCTCGCCCCCAGACCCATTTCGACCTCCTCGACAGTGCCGTCGGGCAGAGTGTGCTCGATGTGGAGCGGAACCTTGCCGCCGGATCCCGGCTCTCCACCACCGACGCCCATCTTCCCCACCACCGAAGCCGCCAGCGAAAGCATCGCCATCGGATTGACCACCTCCTCGGGGGGATGCACGCCGGGAACGGCAACCTCCCCCTGGAGCATGAGGAGGGCACCCAATGCAGCGGGAATCCCGGTACCCGCACCGGCACCGTCCGACGAGGAGCCCGATGAAAAAACGTACCGGTGTTGCTGCCCGTCCACCACTCCCCCTATGTCGATGCGAAGACAGCCGGAGGGGCCGGTCACTCCAGCTTCGGCAAGCAGAGCGGGTCGGCTCTCGATGATGTGGGCCACCATGAACTCTAGAGGTACCACTTGCTGGCCGTCGACGGAGAGGGGTGCAGTGGAGGCCAGCCCGTCTCGCACGCATGACATGGTGAGTTCGAAGTACGAAGTCGGGAAGACAGTCCCCCTATTGGTGGCCCGCTTGAGTCCGGGCAGGTGGCGTGGAAGAGTGACCGTCTCGGGATGGGGATAGGGGTAGACGCGAAAAGTGCCCACCTCACGGAAATCCACCTCGCCGATGAACTCGGCCCCAGTGGGTTCCAGCATCCGGACGTTGCGGAGAGCCCCGTCGGCAAAGACGGGAACGTCGTTCACCATCGCGTGGATGCGATGCTTGAGGACTGCCGGTCCCTCGGAAGGCTCACCCCCGTGGACGTGGCAGATGTCCACCGACTCCACCGTATCCAGGAGGTGGTCGGCCGCATATCGAACAAGGACGTTTGCGAGTCCAGGGGAGCTTCCCATCCCGATCAGGGCGGACACTCCGGCGTCGCGCGCACGTTTGTCGAGATCGAACTGGGCGAGGGTGGCATCGAGATCGTCGCACACGTCGACGTAGTTGGTACCCGCCTCGATCACCGCCTCCAGCACCGGTGCTCCGAACCGGTAGAAAGGGCCAACGCAGTTGAGCAGCACCTCCGCTTGCCCGACAAGCGCGACCAGTGCGGCGGTGTCGTTCACATCGACTGAAACGGTGGACAGACGCGAATCGCCTATCCGAGATGCCAGATCCTTCAGCTCGCCCTCCCGGCGGTCGGCCGCCACAATCGCCCCGACGGAATCCGAACAAGCCAGTGCCTGGCAGGCGACCGAACCGATCCCTCCGCAGGCACCCAGAACGGCGATAGTAGAAGACATGGGGAAGATCATGCCCCCCTTAGCACCATGCTTGCCATTCTCCCAGCCGGTTCACAGATGAGCCTCAGCTTGCCCCGGGCGGGACGCGGGACAATGGACCGGTGACAAGCGCTTCCGCTACCGCAACAGAGCGACCGGCGACCGCTCGTGCCCGCATCCTGGTGGTCGACGACGAACCGTCCATCGTCGACGCGGTGGCCACCTCGCTCGCCTACGAGGGCTTCGAGGTGGATACAGCCGCCACCGGTCGCACTGCTCTCTCCAGTGCCCAGGAGAAACCCCCTGACCTCATCGTGCTCGACATCATGCTCCCCGATCTGGATGGCATCGAGGTGTGCCAGCGCCTACGGTCGGACGGCATCCGGGTGCCCATCCTCTTCCTCACTGCCAAGGACGCGGTCGAGGACAAGGTGCGCGGGCTCACCGTTGGTGGCGACGACTACGTCACCAAGCCCTTTTCGCTTGCCGAAGTGGTGGCGCGTATCAAGGTCATCCTCCGTCGAGCAGGCGGCACGCCCGAGACCACAGGTCACCACGTGTTCGCCGACCTCGAACTGGACGAGGATACCCACGAGGTGCGGCGAGGGGGCACCCTGATCGAGCTGACCGCGACCGAGTTCTCCCTCTTGCGTTTCTTCCTTCTCAACCCCCGGCGCGTCCTCTCCAAGTCGCAGATCCTCGACCACGTCTGGCACTACGACTTCGGTGGCGACGCCAGCGTGGTGGAGACCTACGTCAGCTACCTTCGCAAGAAGCTCGACAAACTGGGGCCGCCACTGATCCATACCATCCGCCTGGTGGGATACGTGCTCCGGGCCCAGGAGGGATGAAGCTCATCGGCCCGGTGCGCCAACTGCACCGGGCGGTGCAGAGGTTGTCCCTCTCCACCAGGCTCCTTGCGGCAGTCACCGGTGTCGCGTTGGTAGCCCTGGTGGCATCCGACATCGCCACCTACTGGGCACTCCATTCGTCTCTCTACGCCCAAGCCGACCAGTCGCTCACCTCCGTGCAGGCGCCACTGGTGCAGGTCTTGGACACCGGACGCCCGATCAGCGAGTCCACCGTCGCCAGCTTGGCACCCGGAATGTTCGTCGAGGTGCTCAACCCGCAGGGTGAGCCGATCGCACAAATCCCCTCGGTCGTTCAGGGCGGTGAACAGTTCTCTCCGTCCCTCTCGTCTTCCGATCTCCAGCTCCCCGCCACCTCCACCTCAGTGCCCGGTGGCTCCTCCGGCCCGGCGTTCCCCTTCGGTCAGTCCTTGATGGGAGCCGCCCCGCCGAACGCGCAAGGACCCTCCCGTTTCCTGACCGCCCCGTCCTCGCAGCCGGGGGGGCCGATCTTCCGGGTACGGACCTCGTCACTGGTCAACGGATACGAGCTGGTGCTAGCCACGCCTCTTTCTTCCACATCGACGACTCTTCACCGCCTCTACCTCACCGAACTGGCGGTGACCGTCGCCGCCCTGGCGGCGGCCACCGTCCTGGGCACCCTGATGGTACGCATCGGCCTGCGACCTTTGTCGAAAGTGGAAGAGACCGCCGAGGCGATTGCATCGGGTGGCGACTTGTCCCGTCGGGTCCCCGACGCTCACCCCTCCACCGAGGTCGGCAAGCTCGGTCATGCCTTCAACACAATGGTGGGGAGAATCGAGGAGGCCTTTTCCGCTCGGGATGCCACCGAGGCAGAGCTGCGCCGCTCAGAAGAACGGATGCGACGCTTCGTCGCCGACGCTTCTCACGAGCTACGGACGCCGCTGACAGCAGTGTCGGCGTACGCGGAGCTTTTCGAGAGGGGAGCTCGGGACCACCCTGACGACCTGGAAAGGCTGCTCGCCGGTATCCGTTCCGAGTCCGGGCGGATGGGCCTCTTGGTGGAAGACTTGATGCTCCTGGCGCGTCTCGATAACGGCCGCCCCCTCGAACGGGGGCCGGTCGAGCTGATCCCCTTGTGCGCGGCGGCCGCAGACGCGGCGATGACCGTCGGACCTGCCTGGCCGGTCGCGCTTCAAGCCGGTGAGCCGATCGAGGTGTTGGGCGACGCAAGCCGGCTCAGACAGGTAATCGACAATCTTCTGGCCAACGTTCGTGCCCACACTCCTCCGGGCACCCTGTCCACTATCGCGGTGCGCGTCGAGGGAAGCATGGCAGTGATCGACGTTGCCGACAACGGACCGGGGCTGTCTCCCGCGGAAGCCGAGCACGTTTTCGAACGCTTCTACCGGGCCGACACGTCTCGGACCCGCGAGTCAAACGGCACTCGGTCGGGGGCCGGAACCGGTCTCGGTCTCTCCATCGTCGCCGCCATTGCCAAGGCCCACGGCGGGAGTGTGTCGGTCTTCACGCCCCCTGAGGGTGGGGTGGTGTTCACCATCTGCCTCCCGAGGGCAGAGCAACTCTAGCGTCACTCCGGTCTCGGTCCCGAGGTGCCCTACGCTGTTGGCCTCAACCCCACCTTTGGCCCATCCCTCACTCCTTCCCCTCCGGGAAGTAGGTGGCCAGGTAGCGCTTGACGTTCAGGGGGTAGTCGAAGGGGAACTTGGTCTCGGTGTCGGCACACACCATCCGGGCTGCGTTGTAGCCGGGACCGCCGATCACCATCCCCCCCGGGAACACCGACGCCCCGCAGAGATAGAGGCCCTCGATGGGGGTCTTGGTGGAGGAGCACTCGGTGTTGGGGCGGTTGTAGCCCATCTGGAGGGGGTTGTAGTCGCCGTGCTTGATCGATCCCCGCACCATGTTGGGAAGGCGCTGCTCGATGGTCTTGGGGTTCTCGACCACGGTGTCTAGGACCGAGGCGGCGAATCCCTCGAAGTGGGTGTCGAGGAGGGCGATCACCTCGGCGACGATCCGATCCTGCTCGCCCTCCCAGTCGAAGTCGTAGGGGGCGGGCATCTGGAAGAAGGCCACGTGCTCGCCTTGCTTCTGGGACAAGAAGGGGTCGAAGGCACTCTCACAGGTGAAGTGCCCGGCCACCTTGGTGATCTCTCCCCGCTCGATACCGGTCAGGAAGGAGACGACATCGTCGGTCGAGTCGAAGCCCAGGAGGGTCATGAAGGGATCGGGCAGGCCGATCATCCCGTTGGCGTCGTTGGCCTTGAAGGTCGGCTTGCGGTCGAGGGCGAAGAAGACCGAGAGAAGCGACCACTTGTCGAAGGCCCAGCCTTCGGCCGCCTGGGCCACCTCGGCGGGGACGGCTGCGGGGTCCATCAATTTCACGAAGGTGGTCTTGGGATCCAGAGACGAGAGCACCCCCACCCGGGCGGTGATTGCCTGGCCGTCTTCTAGCACGACCCCGTTGGCCCGGCCGTCCTCGGTGGTGATCTCGGTGACCTCGGCGTTGTCGATAATGAGCCCACCCCGCTGGAGGATCACCCGGGCGAGGGCGGAAGCCAGGCGGTGGGATCCCCCGTAGATGCAGGCCTTCTCCATGCCTCGGGTGAGGAGGAGGGGAACGATGAAGCCCATGCCCGATTCGGTCGGCATCACCCCCCACTGGCAGGCCATGTAGAGAAGAGTGGCCTTGATGGAATCAGCCAGGGGGTAGGAATCCAAGAGCTCCAGGGCGGACTGCTCGGAGACCTCCAGCATGTCCTCGCCGACCTGTGTGCGTCCCAAGGCCTCGATGAGGTCGACCGGGGGGTCGGGGGGCAGGTAGGTGGCCGGGGCGAGGATGTCCTCGACGATCTTGGTGAAGCGCTGGACCAGATTGCCGAAGACATCGGCCTGATCGAGTCCGAAGCGGGCCAGGTAGTCCCGGGAGTCTTCCAGCTTGTTGGTGAGGTAGACGTAGTCGTCTCCGACCACAGCCCCCATCTGGCCGTGGGGCTTGTGGAATCTCAACCCCTCGCCTTCCAAGTGGAAGTCGGAAATGGGAGGGAGGTAGTCCACCATGAAGTGGTAGGAGGCGTGGGTGTTGGCGTAGTGGTGGGGGAAGAGGATCTCCTCGGTCGCCAGACCTCCCCCGATCTCATAGCGCCTCTCGACCACGGTCACCTCGAAGCCTGCTGCGGTGAGGTAGGCGGCGGCGATGAGCCCGTTGGGGCCGGCGCCGATGACGACGATGTCGGTCTCCGACTGGGTGGGGAACTCGACCTGGGGCATCAGCGTGCTCCTTCCTTGTCGGTGATGTGCCAAGGCGATGGATACCACCAATCGGGCGTGGTCTTGGACACTGCTTCATAGTCCTCGTGGAGGATGTGCATGAGGTTGTAGGGAACGGCCATGAGCACCAGGCCGCCGGGATGGGAGGTCTGGTGGCACAGGTACAGCCCGTCGACCGGGGTACGGTAGCGGGCCAGCTCGGGAAGCGGCTTGTTCTGGCCCCACTCCTGCTCCGACTCGCGCATCCCCATCCAGTTGCCCCCCACGAAGGCCATATTGCGGATCTCGCTGTCACGGGGAGTATTGACAAAAGTCGCTACGAACTTGTCCTCGGTCATGTTGGGCGCGTATTCCCTCAGTTGAGCCTTGAGAGTGGCCACGATCTCGTCCTTGGCACGGTTCACCGCGTCGGGCCCGTCCCGATGATCCTCGGGTGCGGGAACCTGAAGGTTCAGGGTGAGGACGTAGTTCCCATTGCCGCCGCGCACCCGGGAACGGTCGTGGGCGCCGTGGCAGATGTACCAAACGCCTGCGAAATGATCCGGGTCGGTCGGATGGGTACGGAACGAGTGCACGTCCCGCATCAGCTCGAGCAGGCGGGGGGTATCCGCGTTGAGGACGGTACTGGTAACTGGACGCCCGTCGATCTCCGGAACTGCAGCGAACCGGGGGAACTCGTTCACCACGAAGTTGGTGACGAAAAGACTTCCTCCCTTGAGGCTGAGATTGTCGATCTTCTGGATGAAGTCCGGAGTAAACGAACCTCGGGTCACCAGCTCGGGCAACTGCTTGACATGCATATTGAGGATCACACCGAGATTGGCACGTATGGTCTTCTCCTGGAGGGCAGAGTTGTCGTCGACCCGTACTCCATACGCCTGACCATCTTCAACCAGTACTTCCGACACCGGAGAGTTGACGAAGATCTTCGCCCCGTTGGCGATCGCACAGCGCGCCATGGCGTGGGCCAGGGCGTGCATACCGCCCACCGGGGTGACCGGCATCCCGTCCACGTAGCTCATCAGCTCCCCCACCCCGAAGGCGGGAATGGCCATGCCCTTCCAACAGGGATGTGGACCATTGCCCCAGGCGTTGATCATCATGCCGCACTTCTGCGGATCGGGAACTCCCATCAACTCGATCCACTCGTAGAGCGACATGTCGAGCATGGAGTCGTCCCAGGCGGGGAACACCTCCTTGAAGATCTTCACGCTCGGATGTTCCTCGCGAGCTACGCCCCACCGGTGATCGTAGGGCGGCGTCCAGTAGAGGCTCCGGAGGAACTCAGGGAGCCGGGCTTTGAGCTTCTGCTGGAATTCAAGACCAAGCTTGGCCGAATCGACGTCGAAGCCCATCTCCAGGAACTGGTCGATGCTGTCCATCTTCATCGACCGGTCTGCTCCTCCGGCAGCGCCGGAAGGGCCTGCGATGAAGTTGCCGGGTGCAGGCGAGGTTCGGAAACCGTACTTGCCGAGCTCCAACTGTTCGAGACCGGGCGCGCCCCGGCCGTAGAAGAAGCAGGCATGGGGATCCACCGAGTATCCCGGAATCGGCTCGACGTTCTCGGCCCCCCCGCCGATTTCCGGGCGGGCCTCCAGCACGCACACCGAGAATCCCCACTTGGCCAGGTAGGCCGCAATGGTGAGTCCATTGGGCCCACCGCCGGCGACCACGAAGTCGTAGGAACTCCGCCGTGGCATCCGGCCGCCGTTGCCGACTTCAACCGCCGGTCGTCCGGTTCCCGCCGCGTCTTGGATTCTCTGTTCTGCGATCATGTGTTTCTCCCTCACCGACTGTCCCGGTTGCGGCTCTCATGGTCTCTTCCGGGCTTCGGCGATCACTAGGGCCTAAAGTCCTAGAAATAGATCGCGTTTCAGTTTTGGATGGCAGGCACTACCAGGGAAAAGGCTGACTCCCGGCGCCATCAATCCGCCCCGAGGGGACTGGCGGCTTCAGCCGAAGCCTCTTCTCGCCGCCTACCAGGAAAACCCCGAATCAAACAGGGGCGATTTCGACTCTTCCGCGGAAGAGTCGGCTCTCTGCGGGCGGCAAGCCGATCATGCCCGAACTGGTGGGTCTAGAAGCTGCTCGGAAGTGACGTCCTCGAGCACCTTGCCGCTCGGGTACGGAGAACCGTCGGCCCTGGCAAGGTCCGGTCCTCCATCGGCATCGGCGACGAAAATCGTGCGATAGCCCCGTCCATCGGCACCGCGCGCCGTCGTATCACAGCAGAAGCTCGTCACGTAGCCGACCACGACAACCGTAGTGACTCCGAGGGTTCGAAGGATGCCGTCGAGGTCAGTACCGGGGAACGAGTCGTAGCGGGTTTTCGTCACCATGACAGGATCATCGAGGATTGTCAGCTTGGCATGAGAGGCGGTGCAGGGCATTCCTTCGATGAAGGCGTCCTCTTCGCCCTCCGACCCGAAGTCACCCATCCTGCCGGCCGGATCCGCCGTGCCCGCATGACCTCCGGTGCTGTCAATCGCGCGCGGTCGCGCACGACCGCTTCTCCCGAAACGCCAAAACCCACTCTGACCTGCGCTTACGCGCCCCCGACAGGACTCGAACCTGCAACCTACCGGGTAGAAGCCGGTTGCTCTGTCCAGTTGAGCTACAGGGGCGAAGCGATTCTACGGGAATCCGCGTACCGGAGCCGCCACCGGGGCGGAGGCGTGACCACGCGGTTCCGCCGGTAACCTGAACTGCCATGGCCGGTACCTGGGACCCTGCCCAATATGAGTGCTTCCACGCCGAGCGGCGCCTGCCTTTCGACGACCTTCTCCGGCTTCTCCGTCCCCACCCGGGCGCCAGAGTTGTCGACCTCGGGTGCGGGACGGGCGCACTTACTGCCGTGCTGCATTCCCACCTCGGGGCGTCCGAGACGATGGGGGTCGACAGCTCTCCCGACATGCTGGGCAAGGCCCACGACATCGATCAAGAGGGACTCCATTTCGTATTGGGCGATATAAGCGACCTCGCTGCAGCCTGGTCCTCCACCACAGTGGAAGAGTCGCGCCCGGCCCCGACGTTTGACATCGTCTTCTCCAATGCGGCTCTCCAGTGGATCCCCAACCACCATTCGCTCCTCGCTGATATGGCAAGAGGCGTTGCGCCGGGCGGGCAGCTTGCCGTGCAGGTCCCCGCCAACGCCGACCACGTATCCCACACCGCTGCCTATCAGGTGATTGAGGAGGAGCCTTTTCGCTCGATCATCCGCGAATCGGGCATCGTGCCCGAACGGGTCGAATGGGTTCTCGCTCCAGACGAGTACGCAGCCCTTCTCGACGAGCTGGGTGCCACCGATCAGCAGGTGCGACTCCAGGTCTACGGGCACCGTCTCGGCTCGACCCTCGGGATGGTCGACTGGATGAAGGGCAGCCTGCTCACCCCTTACCGGTCGATCTTCGACGACGCGACCTACGCCGCTTTTGTCACCCGGTACGGCGAGGCGATTGTAGGGCAAGTGGGCTACAGGGAGCCGTATTTCTTCATCCCTGAAGGAGCGCCGGATGTCAAGGGGGACTTCGTAGATTGCCTGCGGTGAAACC
>JAKAWH010000039.1:0-2006 GCA_021817065.1 Actinomycetes bacterium | reverse complement strand
GGAAGCGCTGAACGCCTCCCACCCTGTGGATAACGCGTGGTCGACGCGCTCTTAACCTGTGGTGGGCTCCGAAATCAGGCCACGTCGGTGCAGGTGGAGGCCAATTGTGAAGACCTCACATGGACGTCTTCATCCCTGAAGGAGCGCCGGATGTCAAGGGGGACTTCGTAGATTGCCTGCGGTGAAACCGCAGGAAAAGACATACCTCGTCCTGTGTGCAGGCGCGCACCATCGCGGCGGCGCAGTCCAGGCCGCCGGAGGCGCCGTCAGGGAAGCCTTGACGGAGCCGGAAAGCGATGGTGCAGAATCCTCGATGGACGAGGAAGGGCTATGCGATCCGGTTATGAGTTCTCAGTTTTCGCTCCATCTCCGATTTACCGTCGGTCGAGGCAAGCCGGAAATCCGGTTGCCGTTCATCCCTGCGCGACGCTCAAGGTCGCATGGAGCGTTTCGGCCACCAACCGAAGCGGGGTCAATCACGTTTGCGGTCCACGCGGACAAGCCGGGACCATGAAGACTGGCGACCTCGCACTTCGGTGATGTCCGGATTTCCTCACACCTCGTCTGGGGCAAGCGAGCGGATCACCCCGTCGCGAAGCCCGTAGTAGACGAGGTGGACGATCTTGCGGGCAACCGCCACTCGGGCAATCTTGCGAGCTCCCGGCTTCGAGCCATGGTTGGTGGCAATGCGCTCGAAGTCCTGGCGCAGCCGAGAATCGGACACCTGGCGGGTTGCTGCCTCGATGGCCGCCCAGCGCACCAGCTTCGATCCCTGCTTGGTGATGGGTCCCCTGTGCACCGTCGTGTCGGATTCGCGGTGACGCGGGGTGAGCCCCACCCAGGAGGCGAGATGGTGCGGTGATGTGAACCGGGACACGTCGCCGATCTCGGCGACGAAGATGACAGCGGTCACCGGCCCCACCCCGGGGATCGCCTGGATCGCCTTGTAGCCGGTGTTGTCGGCGAGTTGCGAATAGATCATCTTGTCGAGGGAGCCGATCTCGTAGGCGTAGGCGTCTATCAGGTTGCGCAGAGATTCGACGCGGGCCTGGTAGGCATCGGCGAGCTCCAGGGTATCGAGCAGCTCGGAACCGGCCACTCCGAAGAGGTCGCTCATCGGCACGCAGATTCCTTCCTTGGCGAGCACCGAATGGATCTGGACCTTCGCGTTGGATTTCAGGGCGACGAGCTTGGCCCTGTAGCGCACGAGTTCGCGGAGTTCTCGGGTCTCCGGCGGTGCTATCCAGGACTCGACCAGCCTTCCCAGCCGGTAGAGGTCAACCAGGTCTTCAGCGTCGCGGGTGTCGTTCTTGACACGGCGGTTGCCCCAGGCGTTGCCGAGAGGATGGGCGAGGTGGATCCTCGCTCCAGCCTCATCGAGCAGGTCGGCCAGCCAGTACCAGCCGTAGGTCGCCTCGACGACGACGTCAGGGTGCTCGCCGGCGTCGGCGACCGCCTTGGTAAAGGCCTCCCGGTCCGAGTTGTCCACCCGGGCGACCTCGAGTGTCGTACCGGCGGCATCCCGGCGCACGATGACCGAGCGACGGCGATGCAGGTCGATTCCGACGTATTGTTGAGCTTGCATTTTGGTCCTCCTTCGTGGTGGGGGTTTGTCCTTTTCGGACCTCGGTGCGTCTACACCGGGTCCTCCACCACGATGGAGGTTCTTCTCAGTCTTCGCTGGTCGGGTCGCCATGGAGAGCTCTCCCGTAGATGAGGCGCCGGCTCTGCCTCTGTCGGCGGGCCCGTTACGCAGGAACGGCGAGGCGCTCCTTCATCACATCACGTATGCGTGGATCACTACCGAACTGCGAGACCACACCAAGGGTTGGCACAGCAAATCCCGGGAGGCTGGGCACCAAAACTGACTGTGATCGGCGGCACAGGCGACACCGACGCCCGTCGTGGGCAACGCTGGTTCGGGAAGGTCCATCGCCGCGACCGACTTGGAGGATTGCTTCGTGAGTATTCGAGAGCAGCATGACCCGGTCGATCGAATTTTCGGA
>JAKAWH010000151.1 GCA_021817065.1 Actinomycetes bacterium | reverse complement strand
GTGTCCTCGGCGGGGATGATGATATTGGGCAACCTGAACCAGGCGGGCGTCCTGTCGGTGACTGGGTTGAGCCTCAAGGGAGCCGAGACCTTCTTCGTGGGCAACCCCACCACCGGAAAGAAACTCTTCCAGATGGATCCCGCCGTTGGCATGGAGATACCTGTCGGCTTTTACGTGTGGGTGGACAGCTCGGGTACCACAGAGATCGGCTACTTCCAACCTTCTCCGATCCTGACGGGGATCAACAACGCTTTCGCCAGCTCGGGATCGATGTTCGACGGCCTGGCATCGAAGATCGCCCATGCAGCAGCCTGAGGGTTCTTCATTGGATACCCCGGAGATCAAACGCGCCGCCATCCCTTCTGCGCGCGAGGGTAAAGCTGGGCTACGACGACGAGCTGTGTTACAGCTCGTCGTCGTCTTGTTGGGACTCGCTGCGGCCACTGCCGGAGGATCGGTGTTGCTCACCATAGCGGAGAACGGCAATGCATCGCTTCGTACCTTGGTGTTGGAGGTGGCCGTTCCGGTCGCAGCGGTGATCCTTGTGCTCGTGCTTGTCTCGATCGCTCTCCGATCGCGCTCGGTTCGGGACGCCCTGCTCCTCGGCCTGGCCTTCGGTGCGCTGTCTACGGCCGGACTCGAACTGGTTCGCAATATCGGCTTCTACGAGTTCCAGTCGATGCCGGGCCAGCTCCCGGAGCTGATGGGCGTGCTGATCACCAACAGGATCATGGATGGGCCGGACCTGGCGTCCAACATCGTCGGCTGGACCGACCATATTTGGAACGGCGCAATGTTCGGCGTCACCTACGCTTTGGTCGTGGGTGGCTTCCCACGTCGGGGTGGACATTGGATGGGAGCCGGGGTGGGAGCAACATTTGGCCTCCTCATCGGTACCGGCTTCCTGCTGAGCCCGGTATCGCGGGCAACCGGCGCGGGCATCTTCGGATCCAACATGGGGCCGAAGTACGCGATCACGGTATACCTAGCCCATCTCGCTTTTGGTGGAGCGCTCGGGTGGCTCGTACACCGCTTCGGATCCCGAACTGAACCGATCTGGGAGCGCGCTCTGAATATTCTGGCACCGAGTAGGGCTGCGACTTCCTCGTGAGTCGACCGGACGTCTAAGCGAGAGCAGCGACGCCGATCGACTCACAATTCCTTGAGTGCCTGCAGTATCCTTGCCGGTTCCATACGCTGCGTGTAATCCGGGTCAACGTGCCGTGCGCGCACGATACCCCTTCGGTCCAGCACAAAGGTCGCCGGTACCGGTATTCGCCAGCTGCCGTCGACATTCTGCTCGTCGAGGGCGAACCCGAACTGGACGTAGAAAGGTCGGAGTGATTCAGGCAGCTCGAACTGGAGGCGGTAGGAACGGATCACCGACTGATCGGCGTCCGACAGGACGTCGAAGCCGAGGTCGAGCTGGTTGGAGAGTTCCGCGCCCTTGTCGGGCGATTGGGGGCTGATCGCGATGAGGGAGGCGCCGAGAGCACGGATTTCCGGCAGGATCGCCTGCTGGGCACGCACCTCGGCGTTGCAGATCGGGCACCAGGCACCCCGGTAGAAGGACAGCACGACCGGCCCGACTCCGAGACGCTGGTCGAGCGAGACCTTGATTCCCAACGTATCTGGCAGCGTGAAACGGGGTGCGGTTTCACCGACCTCGATGCCGGGCGCGGTGCCATTCGATCGCAGTTCTGCGATGAGTCGTGCGGATTCAGAAGCGAAATCGACCATGACACAAGAAACCCGCCGTATCCGGGTGCTATTCCGGAGCGATGTTCCCGCCCCGTCCCCGCCCCGTCCCGGAGGAATATAGAGACCAGGCGCGGGGTTGTAGTTCCGTAGCCTGGGAGAAGCTCGTGCAGCAGCGGTGACAAACGGCCTTCGCCCTCTCCGGCTGTGGCAGCCTGAGCGCCGTGCAGGTAGGCATGCTGCTCGCGCTGGCAGAGCACGAGATCACTCTCGATCCCGTGGTGGGAACCTCGACCAGCGCCGTCAACGATGCCTGGAACGCCGGTCGTCCTGGACTGAACGGCGCCGCCGAGCTTGCGGAGGTGTTCTCAAGGCGAAACAGGGAAGCGGGCGTGCTGGATGACGTGGCAGTAGCAGGAGTCATCGGGAGGAAGACGGTCGGCTCGTGACTTGAGGTCTGCTAAGTTCGATCGGACATCGGTGAGCTCCGCGATCGTGCGGTCGATGTCGGCTAGGCGGCGGTCGAGGGCCGATAGCACGAAGTTGCACGGTCGCTCAGCTCTATCGCGAAACGAGAGGATTTCGCGAATCTCGTCGAGGCTGAATCCGAGACGCTGTGCAGTCTTGATGAAGCGGAGCCGATCGAGGTCTGAGTTCTCGTACTCGCGATAGCCCGAGCTGGTGCGTGCCGGAGCGGGCAGCAACCCGCGTGCCTCGTAAAAGCGGATCGTTTTGGGAGTGACTCCGCCCCCGTGTGCCAGCTCACCGATCCTCATCGAATGACCTTCGGAGAGCGAACTGCCTTTTCCTGAATCCTCCATTTTGCCGGCAGCGGGTCGTAGCCGATATCGACGAGGGCGCTGCGAAGGTCACCTTCGGATATGACGGAACTTTCGAACCGCACTTGAACCTGGCCAAGCTCGGCATCGGGGGCGACGGTAAGGACCCCGGGCAACTTCGAGAGCACATCATGGATTGTCTTTTCGCAACTCTCGCAGTGGATCTCCTTGAGGGGGATCGTGGTCGTGATCGACATGGACTTTCCTCCCAGTTATGGCTGGTGCTCGCGTATCTCAACGGAGCGTCGTGATGACTGACTCCCCAGGAGTGACTGTACGCCTTCCCCTTGGGGGGAAGGTCAAGGCTTGACTCTCCCCTGAAGGGCAGGGTTTACCGTGATCACCATGAAGACAGTCACCGATGAGACAATCGTGCCGGACGGGACGACCAGGTCGGCGCCGACCGATTCTTGGCTGGCGGACCGGGTGCGGGTGACGGGAGACGGGACCGCACTCCTCCAGGTGAAACTCGGCCAGCTCCACTGCTCGTTCTGCGTGGCGACCATCGAAAAGGGGGTGGGCCGCCTCGACGGGGTCGACGAGGTCTCGGTCTCCCTCGCCCACGAGGAGGGCCTGGTCACCTTCCGTCCCGAGGTGATCGATCCCCAGCAGGTCGTCGACACCCTGCGCTCGCTCGGCTATTCGGTGCGCGACCCGCGCAAGCTCGACTCCTACGACGAGGAGAGGGCGGAGGTGCGAGCCGAGCGCGATCGTTTCCAGGCGGGCTTGGCGGTGACCGTCGTCGCGCTCGGGCTCATGAGCTACAAATGGATCACCGGGCATCCGCCCTCGCTCGACATCGTCGGACGGCTGTTCGCCTACGGCCCATGGCTGATAGCGGGCCTGGCGGCGGCGATGGTGTTCGTCGCAGGGCGGCCGATACTGGCCATGGCGTTCTCCAGCCTGCGACGGGGGATCCTCAATCAGCACGTTCTCTTGGAAGCGGGGGCTCTCGGCGGGTTGATCGGAGGACTGCTCGGACTCTTCGTCGCCCCCAAGACGTTCCCGGCCGGTGACTTCTTCTCCGTGTCAGTCTTCATCACCACCTACCACCTCCTGTCGGGATACGCCTCGGCGCTGGTGCGAACGAGCGCTTCGGAATCGGTGCGCCGCCTGCTCGCTCTCCAGCCCGACACCGCGCGGGTTGTACGAGGCGGTAAGGAGATCGAGGTCTCCATCTCCGATGTTGCCATCGGCGAGCTGGTACGGGTCCGTCCCGGGGAGCGGGTCCCTCTCGACGGGCGGGTGGTGGAGGGAATCACCGCCGTAGACGAATCCATGGTGACCGGCGAGGCGATGCCGGTTACCAAGCGCCCAGGCGACGAGGTGATCGGCGGGTCGGTGAACCAGACCGGTTCGGTGGCGGTCGAGGTGACCCGGGTGGGAGAGGAGACCTTCCTCGCTCAGGTGGCGCGCCATATCGAGGAGTCGCGCGCGCTCAAGCCTTCGATCATTCAGCTCGTCGAACGCATTCTGAAGGTCTACGTCCCGGTGGTGCTCGTCGCGGCCGGTTTCGCGGTTGCTCTGTGGACACTTGGTGATTGGGTCGCGGCAGGACATGTCGACCTGCCGCGGGCGATCTTTGCCGCACTGGCCGCTCTCGTCTTCGGCTACCCGTGCGCGCTGGGGATGGCGACGCCTCTCGCGATGATGCGCGGTGGGACGACGGCTGCCGGGAAGGGGATCCTGACCCGAAAACACTGACCCGAAAACACTGAATCCCACGCGCGCGAGGCCAGGGTGCGAGGCGGAGCCCCGCTCGGGACGTTCAAGTCCCGAAGTTCAGTTGTGTGCGACTACGCGGCTGTC
>JAKAWH010000038.1 GCA_021817065.1 Actinomycetes bacterium | reverse complement strand
CGGTTCCCAGGCCGTACTCGCGGGTTCGACCTGCTTGGCGAATGTCGATATAGGTGGGCAGCAGGTCACCGTGGACAGCTCCGGGGTCCACCCGGCAGGATCCGCCTCCGGATCGCCGACGCCCAGTGAGCCGGGGTTGTCCACTCTCTTGGGCGGCGTCCAGCCGCTGCTAAAGGACTTCGGAATATCGATGTCGGTCACCGCGCCAACCGACAAGATTCAGGGCGCCCAGGGCTCCCGCCACCTCGACGGCCTGGTGATCACGGTCGACCTGAGCAGTTTCGATGCACAGGTGCAGAAACTCGCTGCCCTTCTCCCATCCCAGCTGGTCGACAATCTTCCCCTGCCCCCACCCGACAAGCAGTTGGTGACCATCGACATCGGGTGGGTAACGGTGTCAACGGGAGCATCGCTGGCATACTCAGCCGGAGACCTGGCGGAGCTTGGTGGCGGGCCCGGTTCGGGGGACATGGGGGCGTTGGGGGCGTCGTCGGATCTCGGCGGGCTGGGCAGTACCAATCTCGGCACGGGTACCGGCAGCGGGGGTGCTATCGGGTCGACAGAGCCCCTGGCATCCGGGCCGGGTTCTATCTCCAGGCACCCGAGCGGTTTCACCACCGCGGCTACCGGATCGGCACTTTTCAAAGGAGTCGGTGCGGGCCTCGTGGTTCTCGGGGTGGCACTTGCGGCGGCGCTGGCACGCGGCTTCCTCAAGATCGACTCGGCGCTTTCCGGCGCGTCCGCGATCTCCGGGTGCGAAGAAGTGCCGGGCGACGGCGAGTGATGAGCCCGGCGGCAGCAGGGCGGCGATCGAAGCGCAGGGACGAAAAGCAATGAGAGAGGAGCTCCGGTGAAGGTACGCATCCCAGCAGTGCTGAGCTTGAACAAAGGAGACCCGGTCACCGACCCGCGTGGTACCACGATGGTCGGTGTAACAAGGGGAAGGGCCAACCCGGTGGGCGCCGAAGCCGGAGGGAAGGCTGGCCGGCCCCCGGTGTCGTCCACCCCCATCGATGCGAGATTGAACCTGCTCGCTGCCCAGGTGGAGCACAAGGAGGGGGTCGGATCGAGTTCTGCTCGGCGCGTGTTGCTCGCCTGCGGGGTGAGCGCGATGGGGCTGGGCGTCGTCGCCGTCGTGCTCGGTTGGTTCGGGGCGGCCCACAGCCCATATCTGTTCCAAGAGGTTCCGTACTTGATATCCGGAGGACTGCTCGGGGCCGCGCTGGTCGGCGTCGGGGCGGCGATGTTCCTGGCGGCATGGGTTCTCCTCTGCCTGGAGGCGATAAACCGGCAGAGTGCCACGCTGTCGAACCTGATCTCCCGGGCGGCAGAATCGAACGGCAAGCGGCGTACACCGGGCGAGGCCCGCGACGCAGACGTAGTGCTCGAGGGCACGGGGGCGAGGATGGTCGATGCGTCCTGATCCGGATCGGCGGTGGCGGGATCGAGGGATGTTGCGGAGAGGAACCGGGCACCTGGCGAGGGAGCGTAGCCCCCGCTGGCCATACCTGGTCGGAGCGTCGCTCCTGTGCCTGGTGGCCGCTTCGTGCGGCACCCGTTTGTCCGACGGGGCGCTGGCGAGTGCCAAGGGAGCGTTGTCCGGGGGTGGAGCGGCCTCGGGAAATGGTGGTGGGCTGACCGGGAGTTTCACCACGAGCCCCGGGAGCGCCGGTGCTGGGTCGGGTGGATCCACGCCCGCCTCCGCAGGGACCGGATCGAGCGCCGGCGGGGGTACGGCGGGTTCGGCGAGCGTGGCAGCGTCCGGGGGTGCCAGCGGAAGCGGGTCCTCAGGCGGAGCCTGTGGGGGCGGAACCGGGGGTTCCACCGACATAGGGGTGACCTCCTCCACCATCACCGTGGCCAATATCGCGTCCATTTCGGGAGTGGCACCCGGTCTGACCCAGAGTGCCCAGCAGGCGACCGAAGCATGGGCCGACTACGTGAACAGCCAGGGAGGCATCTGTGGCAGGAACGTCAAGGTGATCCCGATGGACGACGGAAACGACTCCCAGCAGAATTACGCCGACGCGGCGCAGGCGTGCAACAGCGCCTTCGCCATCGTGGGGTCCGCTTCGGGATTCGACGACGGCACCGCCTCGGCCGCAGCGAAGTGCGGTATCCCGGTGGTAGCTGCGGAGGTCAGCACCACCGCGGCGGGCAACGTGCCGAACATCTTCGGGGCGAGCCCGGGCAATGCGCGATACTGGCCACTGGGCGCCGCCGAGTACCTGAAGGCCAAGTATCCCGACGCGATCGGCAAAGCAGCGATGATCTACCTGAACGTGCCGGCTACAGCCGACCAGGCGAAGCGGGAGATGCAGGCGTACCAGTCGGTCGGCTTCAATTACGTCTACACAGCGTCGGTATCGCCCACCGAGCCCAATTACGCCCCATACGTGCTCCAGATGCAGCAAAAGGGGGTGCAGTACGTAACCGTCTACTCGGATCTCTCGTCAGCGGCCCGTCTGGACCAGGCGATGGCTCAACAGAACTTCCAGCCCCAGGTGGTGGATTGGATGGCCGAGATGTACAGTCCCGACTTCCCCAACCAGACCCAGCCTGCTTCGAACGGGAACCTGGTTCTCATGGCGACTGCCAACTACGACGAGGCAAGTGGGAACCCAGGGATGCAGACGTTCCTCTCCTGGATGAACCGGGTGGCTCCCGGGTTCAAGCACGACATCTTCGCCGAGTTCGCCTGGTCGGCCGGAATGGCCTTCCTCAAGGCGGCTGAAGCGGTTGGCCCACATCTTACCCGGACCGCCCTCCTGCAACAGTTGGCACAGATCCACAACTGGGACGGTGGGGGGGTGCAGCCTCCCATGGACTTCGGCAACAAGGTCCCCAGCCAGTGCTTCTCCTATACCCAGATCGAAGGCACCGCTTTCAAGAGGTTATATCCCAGTTCGGCCAACCAATACGACTGCTCCGGCGGTCTTTACAAATTCTGAGCAAGGACTGCCATGCACGAGTTGATCTCCTTCGGCATCATCGGTGTCGTCACCGGCGCTGCCTACGCGGTGGCCGCGAGCGGGCTGGTGGTCACCTATGCGACCTCCGGCATTTTCAACGTTGCCCACGGTGCCATCGGGATGTTCATGGCGTTCGCCTACTGGCAGCTCCGGGTGGCATGGTCTATTCCGGCCCCCCTGGCATTCTTCTTGGTTGTCTTTGGCGGGGCGCCGCTCCTCGGGGCGGTGGTGGAGGTGCTTCTCATCCGGCGGGTCCGGGGGACCTCGGTGGCCACGACTCTGGTGGTGACCATCGGCCTCATGGTGGGATTGATCGGGCTGGTCGACACGATCTGGTCGCCGGAAGCGCGGGTTCTCCAGCCGTTCTTCGGCCGGGCCGGCTTCAGGGTGGCAAACGTGGTGGTTTCCTACAACGACTTGATCGTGATCGGCTTCGCGGTGGCCATCGCAGTAGGACTTCGCCTTTTCCTGTACCGGACCCGGATCGGCATCTCCATGCGGGCTGTGGTGGACAATCGGGATCTGGCGGGACTGAACGGTGCGCGGCCGGCATGGGTGTCCACGGCGAGCTGGGCATTGGGTGCTTCGCTGGCATCTCTGGCCGGGATACTCATCGCCCCCTCCCTCCAGCTCTCCGTCCTTCCCCTCACCTTGCTGGTGTTGGACGCCTATGCGGCTGCGATGATCGGCCGGCTCCGCAACCTGCCCCTCACCTTCGCAGCTTCGATCGGCATCGGGCTCGCTCAGTCGTATGCGGTGGGCTACATGCCCTCCAGTGGCTTCTTCGGGAGCACTCCCATGCAGGGGCTACGCCTCTCCATCCCAGCCCTTCTGCTCTTCGCCACCCTTCTCGCCCTTCCCCAGGACACCATAGAAGGAGGGCGTCTCGCGCTGCGGCGGGCCGTCCGACGTACGCCGAGTTTGTCGACCTCGACCGTGGCGGGTATCGCGTTGGTAGCTGCGGTTGCCGTCAGCGTGGTGCTCATCCCCGTGGGGGATGTGATCCGGTTGGGGACCGGCCTTGCATTTGCTGTGGTGATGCTGTCGATGGTTCCCCTCACCGGATGGGGCGGGCAGGTGTCGCTGTGCCAGATGACCTTCGCCGGGCTGGGAGCGTTCGCGATGTCCAAGTTCAGCGGCGGGACCGTGGTGGGCCTTCTGGCGGCGATGGGCCTGGCAGCAGTAGTGGGGGTGTTTGTGGCGCTTCCAGCGCTGCGATTGCGTGGCTTGTACCTGGCATTGGCCACCATGGCGTTTGCCACCGCAATGGACAATATGGTCTTCCCTTCCTCCGACATCTTCACATTCAACGGGTCGGTACGAGTGCCTCGCGTCCATCTTCTCGGGCTGAACGTCTCCGATCCACGGGTGTTCGTCACGGTGATCGCGGCGATCTTCGGGCTGGCGGCCATCGGCCTCCTGGCCATGCGGCGCGGTCCCTATGGCCGTCTTCTCAGCGCGATGAAGGACTCGGAGGCGGCGTGCGCGACTCTGGGACTCAATCTCACCGCGACCAAACTGGCGCTGTTCACCCTTTCGGCGGCCATCGCGGGGTTGGGCGGTGCCCTGTACGGGGGAGTCTCGCAGGTGGCGGGTGCCACCGAGTTCAACATGCTGGAGAGTTTGCCGGTGGTACTGCTGCTGGTGGTGGGGGGAGTGTCCACGGCAAGCGGGGCGCTTTTCGGAGGAGTGACCCTCGGGTTACTTCCGCTGGTGCAGCAGCTCATCCCGAGCTTGTCCAGCGTGACGCTGCTGGGGTCGGGTCTTGCAGGGATCACCCTCGGATCGAATCCGGAGGGAGTTGTACCCGGATTGATGGACAAGGCTCGCAGGGTGATTGACAGCGCGCGGAGCCACCTCCCCACAGGTGCTTATCGAGGGGCGACCATATCTTCCGGTCGGACGATCTCGTCGAACTCGGCATCGCTCAGATAGCCGAGGGCCAGGCAGGCCTCCTTGAGGGTAGTGCCCTGGTGGAGAGCCGTATGGGCGATCTCTGCCGCCTTGTCGTAGCCGATCCGGGGTGAGAGCGCGGTAACCAGCATGAGAGAGCGGGATACCAGTTCGGAGACGCGGGTCTCGTCTACTCTCAATCCGTCGACGCAGAACTCGGCGAAGGCATGACAGGTACCCGACAGGAGGGTGACCGAGTGGAGGAAGTTGAAGATCATCACCGGCTTGAACACGTTGAGCTCGAAGTTGCCCTGAGTGCCCGCGAAGGCGATAGCGGTGTTGTTCCCGATCACCTGGGCGCAGACCATGGTCATCGACTCGGACTGGGTCGGGTTGACCTTGCCTGGCATGATGGACGACCCTGGCTCGTTCTCGGGAAGGATCAGCTCTCCTATGCCTGACCGAGGGCCGGATCCGAGCCAGCGGATGTCATTGGCGATCTTCATCAAGGTGCATGCGAGGGTCGCCATTGCTCCGCTGGCCATCACCAGCGCGTCATGAGCGGCCAAGGCGCCGAACTTGTTGGGCGCGGAGACGAAAGGAAGGCCGGTCATCGCGGCGATGTGGGCAGCCACCGCATTGCCGAAATCTGCAGGGGCGTTGAGGCCGGTGCCCACAGCGGTTCCACCGATGGCCAACTCGTAGAGTCCGGGTAGGACTGCGTCGATGCGGGCGAGATCGGCGTCGAGCTGGGCTACGTACCCGGAGAACTCTTGTCCCACGGTCAGCGGTACCGCATCCTGCAGGTGGGTGCGACCGATCTTGACGATCCCGGCGAACGCCTCCCGCTTGGCATCGAGTGAGTCCCGCAGCCGTGATACCGCCAGGCGAAGCTCTCCGTCGAGGGAGCAGGCGGCGGCGATGTACATAGCGGTGGGGAAAGTATCGTTGGACGACTGGGACATGTTGACGTGATCATTGGGGTGGACCGGGCTCTTGGAGCCGAGCGTCCCCCCGGACAGCTCGATGGCGCGGTTTGCAATCACCTCGTTGGCATTCATGTTCGACTGGGTCCCGCTCCCTGTCTGCCATACCCGGAGCGGGAAATGGTCGGCCAGGGTTCCGTCGATCACCTCGTCGGCGGCGGTTGCGATCGCTGCGGCGATGGCGGGGTCGAGCCGGCCGAGGTCGCGATTGGCGAGAGCAGCCGCCTTTTTGAGGATGCCGAGGGACCGGATCACCGGCGCGGGCATCACGTCGTCGGAAAAGGGAAAGTGATGGAGGGAACGCTGGGTCTGCGCCCCCCAGTAGCGATCGGCGGGAACCTGGACGGCGCCCATCGAGTCGGTCTCGGTGCGGGTCGGGGGGCTGATGTCGGTCTCCATAGGCGCCAAATCTAGGCTCGGGACCGGTGAGCTTCGAAAACGACCCCCGCCCCTGGGGAAACCTCGCGCCCCGGCGGAAGCGGGGGGACGTCCTGCTCTTCGACCTTTTTCTGAAGTTGCCCCTTAACCTGCTGCTCAGGGCACCAGTGCGGCGCCGGGAGGGCTCGAGCATCGGCGGTGGACGGGACGGAATGGAGAGGCAACCGGTGGCGGTTAGATCAGCCGCCGTTCCGGTTCCAGCGTCCAGGTCCCGGCAGCACCCCGGTGGGGCACGCCGGAGATTGCGGCGCCGCCTCGCCCCGGGGACCCTCGCCGGAGTGAGCGCGCTCGCCTGCGCGTGCGCGGCGGCCGGGGTGGCGTCGGCAGGGGTGCTGTTTCCTCGGGTGCCCATACTGGACGCATCTCCCGGGCCGCCACCGGTCATCCCGGGCAGTCCCCCGGGAACCAAGGCTGCGGTTCTCGTCCAGGCTCCGTCCCTACTCTCCGAACCCCTGATCGCGGCCTGGGAACGATTCCCCGCCAAGATCGTCACCCCCGATTCGGCCGTCGGAGACGCCCCCAACCCATTCATCATGGAGGTTGGAGGGACTTATTACATGTACTCCAGCCAGGGAGACGTGCTGGCGGTGAGCGCCAACATCCCACTGCGCACCTCTACCGACCTGCTTCACTGGACGGGTCCCAGTGAAGCAATGCCCACCATGCCTGAGTGGGCCAGGACCGGTTTGAACTGGTCGCCGGACGTCCATTACATCGAAGGGCGCTATGTGATGTGGTTCTCGGCAGTTACCCGGGACATTCGCCATCCGGTCACCGGAGACGGGTTGATGAAGTGCATCGGGTGGGCCACGTCTTCGAGCCCGTCCGGTCCATTCGTCCCCGATCGGGCTTCACGGCCGGCGATCTGCCAGGTCGACCGTGGAGGCTCGATCGACCCCCACCTCTTCGTGGATCCGGGCGGATCGCTGTACCTGGTCTGGAAGTCGGACGACAACGCGCTCCCGGGATTCACCAAGACGACCATATGGTCCCAACGCTTGGAGCCCGACGGAACCACCCTCTCCGGTGAGCCGGTCGCGCTAATCAGCGCCGATCAGCCCTGGGAGAACGGCATCGTGGAGAACGGGCAGATGGTGTATGCGGACGGCACCTACTGGCTCTTCTACTCGTCGAACTGGTTCTCCAGCCCGAAGTACTCGATCGACTACGACCGTTGTTCAGGGCCCGCAGGACCGTGCTCGGACCCTACCGTATTCGTATCCAGCAACGGCCAGGGACAGGGCCCCGGAGAGGCGGAGGTGTTCGTCGATGCCAGCGGGGGTCTATGGATCGCTTACGCGCCGTGGGCCGAGAGCGATAAGGGGTATTCGTTCCGCCCGGTGGCGATCGCGCGGCTGAGCTTCAGCGAGGGACGCCCATTTCTGGCGGTGCCTTAGCCGCGACCCACGGGGACTCCCCACCTTCGAGACACCCATCTTGTACCATACGGGGCCACTTTCTGTGGTTCGTTATGCCGAATGCGCAACCTTGTCCTAAAATGGCTGGCAGGAGGTGTCATGGAGAGGTGCGCCGAACCGCATAGGCCGGCACGAATGGTGTCGTCGCCGTGAAGCGGGCCAGAGGGAGCAATGCGAGGGTGGCCACCACGCTGGTGATTCCCGCCTACAACGAGGCGCGTCGCATGGAGGATGCGCTTCCGAAGCTGCTTGCCTGCCTCAAGGGTGACGAAGAGATCATCGTGGTAGACGACGGAAGCGATGACGGGACTTTGGAGGTGGCGCGTCGCCATCTGGGCGGAGTGGTGAACGCCCACTACGTGCACTTCGACGGCAATCGGGGAAAGGGTGCCGCTGTGCGGGAAGGAGTGATTCGTGCTAGGGGAAGTGCCATAGCCTTTCTCGATGCCGACATGGCGAGCGACCCGAGCGGCCTCGCGACGCTTCTGGGCGCATTGGACGAGTGCGAGGTCGCAATCGGTTCACGCGCGCATCCGCGGTCGACGGTGAATTGCCGTGACATGGAGAGGGTGCTTTTCGGGAGGGTGTTCAACCGGTTCGTGCGCGCCACCACCGGACTTGCAGCGCGGGACACCCAGTGCGGCTTCAAGGCTTTTCGAGCTCCTGCCGCCAAGCTCCTTTTCCATACCTCGTCCATTGACCGCTACGCCTTCGACGTGGAAGTGCTGATGCTGGCGAGCAAGTTCGGAATGCGGGTCAAGGAGGTCCCCGTCGACTGGACCGATGTCCGCGGCAGCCATGTGCGGCCGCTGATCGACTCCGTTCCTATGGCTGCCGACGTGGTCAGGTCGGTGGCCGGCTGGCGTCACGGTAGACCGGTCGAAGCGGTCACCATCGTTTCGGCCACCAATGGCAACCGTCACGGACCACCCGAAGTCATCCGGGCATTGCGAGATTGCCTGCGATACGGCGACGCTGTGGTGTCGTGGCCCCGCGGTGCTCTCGCCCTGCTTCCCTGCCTCGACGCCAATGCAGTATCAGCGATCCGGGCCCGGTTGGCAGAACGTCTTCCCGCGTGCCGGGTGGATCACTCGTCGATCACCGTCGAGATGCTGATGCACCCGTCCGCAGCGCCACTCCTCGCCGCACTGCGGGCGTTCCCTCAAGAACGTGCGGAGGAGGCTCCGGTGATCTGTGATCAGGGGACCGCTTCGATGCTCCTCTCGTCCATCGGGGTGGGATGAGCGAACCGATCGCTCCTGCTGTTCTCGCCGAGTGATCCGGCCCACCTCCGAGTGCGCATCCTTGCCGTATCCTGGCGTGATCTCGCGAATCCCCAAGCGGGGGGATCCGAGGTGGTCATCGACCGGATCCTCATCGAGCTCGCCCGGCGAGGCCACGACACCGCGCTGGTTTGCGGAGGGCCAGTCGGTCCGCGGCCCTATCCGGTCGTGGAGGCAGGAGGTGTGTTCTCGCAGTATCTCGTTGCTCCGGTGAAGTGCCGGAAGCGGTTTTCCGAATGGGACCTTCTCATCGACGTGGAGAACGGGATTCCTTTTTTCTCGCCCCTGTGGTGGAAGGGTCCCCGGCTGTGTCTAGTCCACCACGTGCATACCGACCAGTGGCGCACCCGCTTCGGTCCAGCTCTGGCAGGGCTCGGGCGCTGGGCGGAGGCGCAGGCCATGCCGCGCGTATACCGAAACGACCTTTTCGTAGCCGTCTCCGAATCGACTGCGGGGGAGCTGGTCTCTCTCGGTATAGCCGAGGAACGGATCCGGACGGTGCACAGCGGGATCGACCTGCCGAGTCCGGAGCGCATCGGCAGGCGAAAGGAGTCGAGCGAGCCGCTCTTCGTGGCGGTCGGGCGGCTGGTCCCGCATAAGCGGGTGGAGTTGCTGCTCGAAGCATGGGAATCGGTGCGGCCGGTGACTGGGGGGCGGTTGGTGGTAGTGGGGGAGGGGCCGGAGCGGGCGTACCTGGAGGGGATGGCAGGAGAAGGAGTCGAGTTCACCGGTCGGGCGGACACTTCACGGCGCGACGAGCTCATGGGGGCAGCGTGGCTCCTGGTTCACGCCGCTCATCACGAGGGATGGGGGGTTGTGATCATCGAGGCGGCAGCGTGGGGGGTGCCCACCCTGGCGATGGACGCCCTGGGCGTACGCGACGCCATCGACGAAGGGAAGAGCGGGCTGCTTGCCGGAACGTCCGAGGAGTTTGCCACCCGCTGGATCGCTCTGGCTCAGGATTCCATCCGGCGCGAAGAGCTGGGACGTGGAGCGCGGCGGAGAGCGGAGGGTTTCACCTGGGGGGCAACCATCGGAGCGATCGAGTCGATCGCGGCAGAGCTGTGCGGGTGAGCGCGCTGGAAGCAAACCGCTTGGGGAGGGGACCGACGGGGAGGGCGCCGGGAGCTGGAGGTCTGGCGCGGTCAGTGACGTTGCTCAACGCGTTCCGCCACGAGGGGAGCGATCCGGACGAATTCGGGCGTGTGATGGCGGCCGATACGGTAGACATCCTGTCGCGATATTGTATGCTGGAAGGACGGGTGGTGGTGGACGTCGGAGGTGCGAGTGGCTACGTCGCGGAGGGGATTCGCTCGGCCGGCGCGGCGTCGTTCACCGTGGAGTACGACCCGGTCGAGATGTCGCTGGGGGATCATCGGTTCACCGGCGGGGTGCGGGGCGACGGGCGACGGTTGCCGTTGGCCACCGGTTCGGTGGACGTGTGCTACTCCTCCAACGTGATCGAGCACGTCGACGGGCCCGCGCTGATGATGGAGGAGATGGTACGGGTGGTGAGACCGGGTGGCATGGTGGTGCTCGCATACACCAATTGGTGGTCCCCCTGGGGAGGGCACGAAACCTCTCCGTGGCACTGGCTTGGTGGCGAGCGGGCGGTGAGGCGCTACGAGAGGAAATACGGGCGGGAGCCGAAGAACTACTACGGGCGCAACCTGTTCCCGCTGCATATCGGGGACGTCCTGCGGTGGGCCCGGTCGAAGAGAGAGGTGGAGGTGGTCGACGCCTTTCCGCGGTACTACCCTCGGTGGTGTTCTCCTCTGGTGGCGATCCCGATTGTCCGGGAAGCGGCAACCTGGAACCTGGCGCTGGTGATGAGAAAGAGGGCGGATGGCTAGTCGTGCCCTCCGGGGGCGGTTACTGCCGGCGCCTAGCACTAGGGGCGGTGAACCTGGCAGGCTGGGTGGCCTCATGAGCGAACGGGGAATACGCGCGTGACCCTGACGGCCGCGGGCAAGAAGACTCCGATCCGGTGGTCGACGTCCTTCGGGTTGGGTCAGAATGCCTCAAAGGTCGCGCCGGGTCGGGACCGGCGCGCTCTGTGGGCGGTGTCGGCCGTCCTGGCAGCGGCCGTCTTCCTCCAGCGGCCCGGGAAGATCGTTTTCGACACCAAGCTGGCCATGGTCACCGACCCGGCCAAGTTCATGCAACAGTCGTTGCACCTGTGGGACCCGTTGGGGTCGTTCGGGGAGATCCAGAACCAGGCATACGGCTATCTGTTCCCGATGGGACCCTTCTACGCCCTGTTCCACGCGATCGGGATGCCTGGCTGGATAACCCAGCGACTGTGGGCGTCGGTGGTGATGGTGGTGGGGTTGTGGGGTGCGGTTCGCCTGGGTGAGGTCCTTGGCATCGGCAACGACACCTCCCGGTTGATCGGCGGCCTCGCCTTCGCTGTATCCCCGTTCGTCGCATCGCTGGGCTCGGTCACCTACGGAGTGCTCCCCAATACGTTCACCCCCCTGGTTCTTCTCCCCCTCATATCCGCATCCCGCGGGCAGCAGTCGGTGGTCCGGGGAATCGCCCGATCGAGCCTGGCGGTTCTCGCCATGGGAGGGGTCAATGCCGCGTCGGTGCTCATGGTCCTCTTCGCGCCCGCATTGTGGATCCTGACCAGGGAACCCGGTCCGCGTCGCCGCAAGATGATGATCTGGTGGCCGATCGGGATACTCATGGCCACCTTCTGGTGGGTGGTGCCGCTACTGTTCCAGGGAAAATACGGGTTCAACTTCCTTCCCTATACCGAGACAGCCTCGATCACCAACGCGACCACTTCGGCCACCGAGGTGCTCCGCGGTGCAGGATTCTGGCTCGCCTACCTTGACGTGAACACTCCCTGGCTGGTGGGAGGCTGGCTGGTATCGACCAACGTGCTCGCCATCGTGGCGACCATCGTGGTAGCGGGGACGTCTTTTTTCGGTCTGGTGCGCCGCGACATGAAAGAGAGGACTTTCCTCGTCGGATTGCTCGTCATCGCGGTACTCATCCTCTGCATCGGGTACGCGGGGCCCTTCCACGGGCCGGTGAATGGCTTTGCCGAGAACCTCCTGAATGGACCACTCGCCCCCTTGCGGAACATATCGAAGATCGAACCCCTGGTCTCGTTGGTGACTGCGGTGGGGTTGATGCACGCCCTGACGGTTATCAAGCCGTCGCGATTCGGCGGCGATTTAGGTCGAATGATCTCCACTGGCCGGATCCTCGTCTGCGTGGTGATCGGTGCGGGACCGTTGGTGGTCGGCAACTTCTACCTGGCCGGTGGCTTCTCCAGCATCCCTTCCTGGTGGCCCCAGACCGCCGATTGGATCGCTGCCCATGCAACTGCCAACAACACCTTGTACGTTCCCGGGTCGGCGTTCGGCCAGTACACCTGGGGCAATGCCCAGGACGAGCCGATATGGTCCCTGGCCAACTCTCCGTGGGCGGTCCGCTCCATCATCCCCCTGGGTTCGAAGGGTTCCTCCCTTCTCCTGGACGCGGTGGACAACGTTTTCCAGGGAGGCGAAGCGGTACCCGGGCTGGCAGACTACCTCGCCCTGGCCGGGGTAAAGTATGTCGTAGTACGTAATGATTTGGATACCGCGGCTACCGGAGCACCTTCGCCCCTGACGGTGGAGAACGTTCTCAACGAGGAGGCGGGAATCAAGCTGGTGAAGAGCTTCGGGCCCTACCTCCCCCCGACGCCTCCTCCCAAGAACGGGTTCAATCTCGGCTTGGAGTACCTGCAGAGCCATCTCCACGAGATAGATATCTTCCAGGTGGAGCTTCCCGACACCATGGTGCAAATGTATCCGACGTCGACTGGTGTCGTCGTGAGCGGCGACCCGGGACGCTCAATCCTACAAGCAGAAGGGGCCGGATTGGTGGGCGACCGTGCCATAGCCCTGGCCGGGGATCCCTTGGCGCCGCACTTCGCCGATCCGAGCTGGGTGGACACCGACGGGAATCGCAACGTCGACGTGGACTTCGGCAAGCTGCAAAACGAGTACTCCTACGTTCTCCAGCCCGGCGAACTGAGCCCAGACACAGGCAAGCCTCCCCTGCAGATGAGTGTGGTCAACGGTATCGATCACATGACGGTGGGCAAGCTGGTGGGAGTGAGCGGGATCACTGCTTCCTCCTACGGGAGCCCCATCCAGCGCCTTCCTGGTTACCAGCCGGCTTTCGCCTTCACCGATTATCCCGGCTACGAATGGGCCGCAACCCGGCCCGACCCCGGCTCGTGGATACGGGTGCAATTCGACAGCCCGGTACCCCTCACCCAGATCACCATCACACCCGACGACACCGAGAAATGGCGCCCGCACATCACCCAGGTGCAGATCGCCACCCAGGGCGGCACGGTGACCCGGAATCTCACGTTGGAGTCGAAGCCCCAAACCGTCTCGGTTCCCGCCGTCTTCACCAACTGGGTGAAGATAACCATCAGCGGATTGGTGCCTGCGACCCAGCAGCCAGGAGCTGCCGGGCCGGCGATCGAGCACATCTCCATTCCTGGAGTAACCGTGCTTCCGACCATGCAGCTTCCTTCCGACGAGGCCTCCCAATTTGCCGCTCCTGGATCGAACTCGCCTTCATACCTGCTCTCCTCGCCGACCCCCGATCCAACCGATTTCCTCTCGCCGCCCGATGGGGATCCCCATATAGCGCGGCTCTTCGACGTTCCCCAGCAGACCGGATTCACGATCCAGGGGCAAGCTACCCCGTTGCCATCCACCGGACTGATCGACGCGCTCTCGGGGACCGGGCAGATCCGGGTGACCGCGAGCTCGACTTTCTCCAATCTGCCCTGGTACCGCCCGGCCAACCTGATCGACGGCGATCCTTCCACCGCCTGGATCGCCGGATTCAACGATCGCGACCCCACGGTGACCATGTCGTGGCCCACCGCGCACACGCTCTCCTCGGTGGTGGTCGAGCCGACCTCCTTCCTCCCCGGAGTGACCAAGCTCACCATTGGCTCGCCCGCGGGAAACAGGACGGTCGCGGTGCCCCTCACCGGGGGTCAGGTGGCAATCGAACCTCCGCTTACCACCGACCAGGTGACTTTGAGCTTCCCAGGCAACCAGGGTCGCTCCGAGCCGATTGGTTTTGCCGGTCTCTACTTCCCGGACGTCGAGAACATCGCCGGACTGCCTCCCAACCCCGCTGGTTCGTTCACCATGGCCTGCGGGACCGCTCCGCCGGTGATGATCGACGGCCAGCAATATCCCACTACGATGTCGGGGACCTGGGGGGACCTGCTTCAGCTCCGCAATCTGTCGATCAGCGTGTGCGGTCAGCCCCAAGCCGGGATCGTCCTCACTCCAGGCGAGCACCTGATCACCGTGGATGATGCAGGCTTCCCCTTCAAGGTGACCAGCTTGAACATCCTCGGGTCGCCTCCACCTGCGGCCGCCTCCACCCGCTCCGTAACAGTCGACTCGTGGAACGCGGAGACCCGAGTGCTGACGGTGGGACCAGGCTCGGACCAGGAGATCCTAAGCATCCGCCAGAACTACAGCCCGGGATGGGTGGCCTCGCTTGGGGGGCAGAGGTTGCAAGCGGTACGCCTGGATGGATGGCAGCAGGGCTACATCGTACCGGGAGGCTCCGGAGGGACCGTCCTGCTCAGCTTCGCGCCCGACACCTTGTACCGGCTGTCGCTGTTGCTGGGACTTTTCCTGGTTCTGGCCCTGGTGGGCATCGCCCTCTCGCCATTGCACGATCCGAGTGGATTGCCCCCGACGGGTCCGTCGTCTTTGCCGAAATCGCTCCTGCCGTTCTTCGCGGCGGTGATCGTCATCGGGCTGATCGGCGGGCCGATACTACTGGTGGTTCCCGGACTGGTCTATTTCCGCTGGAAGAAGGCCTCGATGGGCCGGATTGTCTTCGGTGCCCTGATGGGTGCCGGGATCATCGACGCGCTACATCCGGGCAAGAACCCTTTTGCCGGTCCGGGCCCCTGGATCGGGCTCGGTCCTTTCTCTGGACCGGCACAGCTTCTGGCGGTGACCGCTTTCGCCGCCGTGCTGGTGGCGGTACTGCCTGACGAGGTGGTCGACGAGGTGGCTCGGATCGGCCGCGGGGTGGCCGAGAGCCTCCGCCGGGCACGGGCTCGTTATCGATCGCCCTAGCGGAGCCTTCGCGTTCCGGGGAGAGCGACTCTTTCGGCTGAGCCCGAGACCGCTACACTGGGAAAGGCCACCTGATCTCACTCCCAGCGCTGGTCGCCGCATGCCCGGCTCATCGGCTGGCCGGAGCCCGCGCCCGTTTCCCGCTAGCCGACCCGGAAGGGGTTATGTCCACTGTGAACGCATTGACCCGACCCGGGGGGACGATCGGAATGGTCCTGCCGACATTGCCGCAAGGCCCGAATCCCTCCTGGGACATCGGATCGGTGGCTCGAACCGCGGAATCGGCGGGTGCCGACGCGCTGTGGGCCTGCGATCATCTCGCCTGGCAGACTCCGACCCTGGAATGCTTCACGGCGCTCGCCATGGCGGTGGCCTCGACCCGCGAGTGCGCGGTCGGGACCGGAGTGCTCCAGCTCCCCCTACGGCCTGCACCCCTGGTTGCCAAGACTGCGGCCTCGCTTTCGGTCGCCAGCGGGGGCAGGTTCGTTCTCGGGGTGGGAGTGGGACTCCACGAAGGGGAGTTCGCTGCCATGGACGCCGAGTTCCACGCGCGAGGCAAGAGGACCGAGGAGGCGATCCATGCTCTGCGCCGGTTGTGGGAAGACGGGCTCAGCCAGCCCGACGAGGTGTTCGGGGGCCGGTATCGACAGGCGCCCGCACCGGGCGCGGTTCCGGTATGGATCGGTGGTTCCGGGGATGTCGCCCGACGGCGGGCGGTCCGGATCGGGGACGGTTGGATGCCGCTTTTCGTCCCACCGGACGATCTTAGGGGCAGGATCGTTCGCCTCCGGGAGGAGTGCGAGGCGGCGGGACGCGCCTCGGACGCGGTGGTCACCTCACTGGTCCTGTTCGTGTCTGCCGGCACCGGGCCCGACGAGCGGCGGGCCGAGGAGCGGGGCCTGGCATGGATGTCTTCGCTCTACGCCCTTCCGGGGCACAAGTTCGCCAAGTACCTGGTGTCGGGGCCGCCTGCAGCCTGCGCGGAGGTGGTGGCCCGCTACTTCGATGCGGGGGTAAACCACGTGGTGCTCTTCATCACCGATGACCAACCCCTGGATCAGTTCGGCGCAATCGCCGGCGAGCTGGCGGTGTCGCGATGAGGATTGCGGCCGGTTCCGGCGTGCGGGTGGCTGGGGTGGGGATGACCTCGCATGCGCGCCGTGACATGTCGCCTTCCGAGATGGCGACAATGGCGGCGGGAGAAGCCCTGGCGGACGCGGGGTTGCAACCGTCCGAGGTGGCCTTGGTGGTGGCGTCCAACGCACTGGGAGGAATCCTGTGCGAGCAGGGGTGCATCCGGGGGCAGTCGTGGATGGGCGAGATGGGATTCGCCGGCACCGGCATCGTCAATGTGGAGAACGCCTGCGCTGGCGGGGTTAACGCGGTGCACCTGGCCGCAATGTCGGTCCTGGCCGGAGAAAGTCCGGTGCTGGTGGTAGCCGTCGAGAAGATGTGGACCGGGGACCGGCGGGCCACCATGGAAGCGATCGAGGAGGGCCTTCCCGCCCCGGAGAGGCTGGAGAAGAGGCGCGGAATGGGGGACAACCCGTCCCGCAGCGTCTTCATGGGGCTGAATGCCGAGTGGGCACGCCGCCACCTGGAATCGGGGGAGACTACGGTGACCCACCTTGCCGCCACCGCGGCTAAGGCACGCCGCCACGGTTCGCTCAATCCGCTAGCCCAGCACCAGGGATTGCTCAGCATGGACGAGATTCTGGCTGCGCCGGTGGTGGTGGATCCGCTAACCCGGCCGATGTGCTCGTCGTTCACCGACGGAGCAGCAGCGGTGGTCCTGACCGGCGGAGATCGTTCCGGTGCGCCGCGACTCCTGGCGAGCGTATTGATGTCCGGGGACGGTACGGTCGAGTACCACGAGAGGATGGGGATTGCTGGCCGGAAGGCGTTCGATGAAGCCGGGTACGGACCGGCTGATATGGATCTTGTCGAGCTCCACGATGCAACCAGCGCTGAGGAGCTTCTTGCTCTGGAGGCGATGGGCTTCTATCCGCCGGGCAAGGCGGGCGCGGCGACTCTGGCCGGCGACACGTCCCTCGGGGGGAGTGGAGTGACCGTGAACCCAAGCGGAGGCCTGGTGGCACGGGGGCATCCGATCGGGGCGACCGGTGCCAGCCAACTCGTCGAGCTTTGCCTCCAGCTGAGAGGGGTGGCGGGCAGTCGCCAGGTCGAGCAGGCCCGTCTCGCGGTGATGGTCAATACCGGAGGGATCATCGGCGAGGACGTTGCCTCAGTTGGCGTGGTGGTGGTCGGGAAGGGCTGACTCAGGAGGACACCGGACGAGTTACGAGGGAGGGAGCGAACAGGTGACCCAGCGGGTTGACGAGCTGCTCGACCTGGTGGTCGGTGCGGTGGCGCAGGCATTCCACGTCGCGCCCGGTGAAGTGCCGGCGGATGCGGATCTTTTCGATCGCGCCGGGTTCACCGTTCGGAGCAGGGTTCTTGATTCGCTGGAGCTGGTCGAGATGGTGTCGGCGGTGGAAGAGGCGGTGGGCAGGGACCTGGAGGCGCTCCTCCAGTCGGGTGGTTCGATGACCCTGCGGGACGTCGCCCGCTTCGTAGCGGAGGAGGGGTAGCGACCGTGCCCGGGGGGGACTTGCTCGACCTGCTGGAATCGGCGTCGGCAAGCCGGGGCAGGGTCCACCTTCCCGATTCGCCCCCGGAGGGCACTGCGTTCACCGACCTGTGGTCCCGCGCCCACCGGGTGGGACAGTGGCTCAACGGATCTTTTCCCGGTGTGGACACCGTCGCCGGAGTGCTTGCTGCCAGCGAGTCCTGCGCGGCGCTGTTGCTGGGCACTTGGATAGCCGGCCGGCGATTCGCCTCGCTGCCCGAACCGGCCCGGGCAATGGCGGCGAGCGAGTATGCCGATCAGGTGACCGAGATCCTCAAGCTGGCGGGCACCGATCTATTCTTCGTGGAACGCCTGTCGAATGAGATCTCAGGAGTGCGGTGCCTGACCTACCGGGAGGTGGGCGAGAGCAATCCTCTATCGGGATCCGATGGGGGGCGCTTGGTCCAGTTTACCTCGGGGTCAACCGGATCCCCCAAGGGAGTGGTCCTCACCATGGAGGCGATCGCCCGCAACCTCGATGCGATGCAGGCGTGTTACGAGCTCGGTAGCGGGGACGTTTCGGTGTCCTGGCTCCCGCTGTCCCACGACATGGGGCTGATGGGGACCTTCCTCCTACCTCTGGTGGCGATGACTCCGGACCGGGGGGGGGTGCAGTCGGTATGGATGTTGACGCCAGAGGGCTTTCTCGCCGATCCGCTGGCCTGGTTACGGGTGGTGAGCTCCCAGAAAGGATCGTTCACCATGGTCCCGAACTTTTCCCTCGACATCATGGTGCGCAGGTTGAAACATGCCTCGGGGTTGGACCTGCGGAGTTTTCGCAATCTCACGGTGGGGGCCGAGACGGTGCGCGGGGAATCTCTTCGCCGGTTCGCGGCGGAAGCAGAGAGGTTCGGGTTCGACCCGATTGCGTTGAGTCCTGCTTTCGGAATGGCGGAAGTCGCTCTGGGGGTGACAAGCGTGCGGCCGGCGATTGGGTGGAAGGGGGTGCTGGTCGATCGGGAAGCTTTTGCCGACGCGCGTGTGGAGATCCGGGGGCAGTCCGGTCCGGAACAGGGCGGCTTGACCCAGCCGGATGGTGCGGCATCTGGTGAAGCGCCGGAGACCGAAGAGGTGGTGAGTCTCGGACCTGCGCTGGCACCGATGGAGTTCCGGGTTGCTTCCGTCGGCTCGGACCGGATCGGCGTGCTGGAGGTCGCCGGGCCGTCGCTGGCCGAGGAGCTCATCGGGGGGGCTCAGCTCGACCCTCGAGCAGGATTCATCTCCACCAATGACCTGGCATTCAATGTGGGCGGTGAGTTGTACTTCGCCGGGCGGGCGGACGACTGGATCGTGGTCCATGGACGAAACATCGACGCCCGAGGGTTGGAGTACCGGGCCGGAGCGCATCCGGCACTGCGACCGGGCAACTGCGTGGTGGTGGAGGACGAGCGGGGGACCTATGCGGTGGTCGCCGAGCCGGCCGGCGCGGCGGAGGGCACAGCGCTGCAATCCCTTGGCGAGGACATCCGCGCCCTCTGCCAAGCTGCCTGCGGGGTAGCCCCGTCCCGCTTGGTCTTGGTGGAGCGGGGGAGCCTACCCAAGACTCCGAGCGGCAAGTTGCAGCGCCGCCGGGTGGCTCTGGCACTCGACGGTACAGGTTTGGCGGTGGTGGCAGAAGCGGTGACCGGAGTGCTTCGGGACTGATTTCGCGAGGTGTGAGAACGAATTGACCCCCTGGCCGTATGGCCGGGGGGTCAATTGCATGCGCCGGGAATCTGGGTACCCGCAGGCACCCTGGGATCAGACCGAGTGCATCCCGGAGAGACCCAGCTCCTGGCCTACCACCCCGGCAGCGATATAGCCGGGCCCCCCGAGGATCATCCCACCGGGATACATGGAGGCACCCCCCACGAAAAGTCCCGGGATCGGTGTGGCGCTCTTCGAGCACAGATCGTTTGGTCGGAGGTAACCCATCTGGAGCGGTGTGTAGGCGCCGTGCTTGATCGAGCCGCGTCGCATGGAAGTGAGCTTGGCTTCGATGTCGGCCGGTGTGTATTGGCGGCGTAGAACCACTTCGCCGATGTCGACATGCTGACGTATGGTCTCCAGGCAGGCATCACCGAACGCCTTGCCTTCAGTCGCCCAGTTGTCGTGGTATTTCACCACGGTTTCGGCCCGGAGAAGGGAGTGGCCCTTGGGCGCCATTGTGGTGTCGAATCGGGTGGGGACGGTGATATGCACCCACTCGCAGTCCTCGGTGGTCCCTTCGTCTATCCGGTGTAGGTGGTCCTTCAACTCGTCCTCGGTGTCCAAGCCGCAGAAGACGATCATCGCCTGGTTGACCCGGGGATCGGCTGCCTTGAAGGTGACGTCGCCCTTGATTCCGAGATGCAGCCCGAAAAGCGACCTTTCTTCCCATTCCCACGACTCGGATGCCTGGCGCAGCTCGTCGGGCAGCGCGGAGGAGCCGACCAGCTGGAGAAAAGTCTGCTCGGGGTTGAGGGTAGAGATGATCGCCTTGGCAGTGAAGCGCTGACCTCCCTCGACCTCCACCCCGACAGCGCGCCCGTCCTCTACGAGGATCTGGGTGGCCTCCAGCCTGTCCAGCACCATGCCGCCATTGCCGAGGAACGATCGGTAGATGGCTGAGGAAAGCCGGTGGGAGCCTCCCTTGACCAGGCCGGCAGCGAGCATCCGGCAGAGATATATTGGGTAGAGATATCCGAGCGGGTCGTCGAGGTGGAATCCCCACTGGGCGACGAACGACAGGAGCGCATAGCGCACGCGCGGGTCGGTAAACCCATACTCGTCCATCATCTCCACGAAGGTCAGCTCGGAGACCTCGGAGAGTCGCTGCCCAACCGGGGTGTCCTGGAATTCCACGATCTGATCCACCGCGGGTTCGGGGGTGCGGTAGGTCATCGGGATCAGGTACTGGTCGAGCATCGGCTGGAAGTCGTCCCACATCGCCAGATATGCCGCCGCATCAGGGGCCGAGATCGCCTCGATGGACCGGGCGGTCTCCCGGGGGTCGCCGCTGAAGATCAGCGATTGGCCGTCCCGGAGGCAGAACGCGGTCTTGATCTCGGGGTAGACGTATCGTAGGCCGAGGGACGGGAGGTCGAGGTCCCGGTATGCGGGCATCACCTCGCTCATCATGTGATAGATGGCGTGGAGGTTCAACCGGAAACCGAAGTACTCATCGGTGTTCAGCCCGCCTCCGGTCTCGTGGCGACGCTCGAGCAGTAGGACCCGGGCTCCGGCTCGTGCGAGGTAGGCCCCGCAGATGAGCCCGTTCGGGCCGCCGCCGATGACGATGGCGTCGTAGCTCTCCTCGATCATGGTGTGACTCCTTGCTCTGAAATGATGGCTCGCTCGCGAATGGTGGTTATCAGTCTTCCGGTGGGAGCCACTTGGGACTCACCCCCATGTTCACGGGAAGCCGCCAGCCCTGTTCCATGAAGTACTGGTACGGCTCGGCGATCCACCAGGGCTGCTCGCGACACCCCAGATCCTGGGCGATCTCGTGGGCGGCGATCATGCCGCTGGCCAGCCAGCTCGCCCCACCCGGGTGGGTGGAATTGGAGAGATAGAGGCCGGGGAAGAAGCTCCGGGAGTTGCCGTTCACCACTATGCCGGGTTGGGGTCGGTAGTTGTAGTACTGCTCGGGATTGACGCTTCCCCCGAACATGTTTCCCCGCACAGCGGATGGATTGTTGTTCTGCTGGTCCATCGGGGTCATCACGAAGCGCTCCAGGATCAATTCCTTGAAGCCGGGTGCGTACTGTTCGTAGCGATCGGTGATCGCGTCGGCCAGCGGTTGGGCCAGCTCGGGCCATGCGTCCCAGCCTCGCAATTTGGTATTGCCCCACCGGCGCGGGCAGGGGGGAACGTCCATCCAGACGAAGCTGGTGGCGCATCCGTGGGGAGCCTGGGTGGGATCGGCCCGGCTGGGGACGAACCAGTTGCCCATGATGTCCGAGCTGACGATCCCGGAGGCCAGGTTCCCGGCATAGGTCTGCATGTCGGCGAGGGTCTCGCCGCCCCAGTAGCCCATCATCGCCCGCTGGATTCCCGGGTCGTACTCGGCAGAGGCGAATTCGGGATCTCCGGACAGCGAGTAGTACACCCCAAAAAGCACACTGTCGTCGTAGGAGAAGGATTCGATCTGGCGCGCCCACTTGTCGCCGATGGCGTCCTCGCCGAGCAGGCGGAGGAAAGTGGGTACCAGAGTGAGGTTGGACACCACTACTTTGGCTCGGATCTCCTCGGAGGGCAGGAGGGCGTCGGGTGCCAGCTTGATCCCGCAGGCGCGGCCGTTCTCCACGATGATCTTCTCGACCGGGCAGGTGGTCCATATCTCACCGCCGTTGGCGGCGACGGCCTTGACCAGGGAGTGGGTAAGGGCGTGGCTACCGCCGCGAGCGGTATGCACCGGCATCGCCGCCACCATGATCGACCAAAGCATGTTGGTGGCCACCCGGCGGTGCACCGGGGCGTGCGCCCCGATCCAGGAGAGGGAGGCCAGGGTGGTGCGGATCTCCTCTGAGTCGAAAAGCAGCTCGAGCAGGTCGAAGCCGTTCCCGTTGACCAGGTCCAGGCCGCTCACCCCGAGATCGATGTACTTGGAGAAGCCGTCCACCAGATCGACCGCCTTCCCCCAGACCTCCGGGTTGGGGGCGGTGAAGTACATGTTCTTGGTGACGTAGAGGAGGTCATTCAAGTGGGCGCCCAAGTACTCGGTGGTCTTGATCACCGTCTGGTGATCGCGGTCGGAAAGGCGAGCCGCGCTGTCCAGGGTGAGGGGAATGTTGCTGGCCTGGAGAAAGTTCTTGCCGTTGAGGAAGGGCTTGGCGTAGAGGACGTCGGTGCCCCGCAACTCCAGCCCGAAACCCTCCAGGTCGAGGTCCACCATCGCCGGGCTGAGGGAGGTGGCCAGCCAGGTGGCGTGGAGGTTGTGGAGGAACCCGGGCAGTCCCAGCTCGACCGTGTCGCAGTGGGCGCCGCACTGGCCGCGTGCCTCGAAGACCCCGACCGAGAGCCCGGCTTTGGCCAGATAGCCGGCGACAGTGAGGCCATTGATGCCTCCGCCGATAATGACGACGTCGTAGTCGGTCATTTATTCATTCCCTTCTCTTGTGGGGGATGAGTGATCAATCGTGTCCTTCGACCGGGGGAGTAGGACCTCGGTGGGGGCGCCCCACGTCCTGCTCCGACCACGACGACCTCGTACACCGGACATAGCGTCCTATCGGGCAGGCCTGGCCACTAGGGGCGAAAGTCCCTAATTGAAACAGGTTCTATTAGACGAAAGACCCTATCCGCAGTACCTGGTGATGTACGAGGACTTGTAGAACACGTTTTCATCACCCGGGCGACGCCGTTTCGGGTTCTCGGGCGCTCGTCCTGGCCGGTTGCCGGCAGGTCGCCCGAAGGACCCGATTCCACTGTAGGGGCGTTGCCGGGAAAAGTCAGGAGGCTTCATGTCGAGCTACGACGTCATCGTGATCGGTGCCGGACCGGGAGGGGCCACTCTTGCCGCCCTGTGCGCCAAGGCGGGCAAGAAGGTGCTCTTGGCCGAAAAGAACGACCGGGCGGGAGGGAAGGCTCTCACCCTCCAGCGGGACCGGTTCGGCTACGAGATGTGGCCGGTGATCGGTATCCCGGCTGGTCCATCGCGCTACGAGGAGTTGCTTGCGTCGATCGGCGCGTCGGGAGAGGTGCCGATCTCTCTCCCGCCGGAAGCCGAGCTCGGACAGGGGGGGATCGTCTACCACACTTCAGATGGGAGCTGGCGGCGGATGAGCGCAGCTGCAACCGATCCGGGGGCCCTCGACGCCCTCCAGGAGACATTCGGGATCACCGCAGCGGAGCTGGAGCCGTTGATGGCTATGGGGGCGGAGGTTCTTGGAATGTCCGAGGACGACCTCGATGCTCTCGAAGAGACCCCTATCCTCGACTGGCTGGCCCAGTACGGCCTGCCTGCCGGGGTGATGGCCTACATCGGCGTCCTGCTCAACATGTTCTTCCTGGTGGGCCTGGACCGGTTGCCTGCCTCGGAGGGGATACGGATCTGCCTGCGGGGTTTCGTGCTATCGGGCGCGCCCACCGTCTACTACCGGGGAGGGATGGGAAAGGTAATGGAAGTCGCTGCCCGCTATGTCGAGGAGCAGGGGGGAAAGTTCCTCACCCGCGCCCGGGTGCAGGCGATTGTGGTGGAAGGCGGGAGGGTCGCCGGGATCGACACCGAGTTCGGCCGGTTCACCGCACCGGTGGTGGTATCCAATGCCGGCATACAGCCCACCGTGCTCAATCTGGCTGGTCCCGAGAACTTCCCTTCTGAGTACGTGGAGTACGTGCGCGCGCTCGAGCCGAGCTGGGGCATCGCCGGATACCGGTACTTCCTCGACGCGCCGGTATTCCCTCCGGCCGGGCTGGCCTTCGGTGACAAGAGCTGGTGGGACAGCACGCGCTACGAGCAGGCGCTGGCGGGCAACTGGCCGGACGTTCCCCAGCTCTACTGGAGCACACCCGCCCTGTGGGACCATGGGCTGGCACCCGGGGACGGCAGCCAGGTGGTGCTCATCGGAACACTGGCCTCCCCGGACCCCGAATCGCCGATGAGCGAGGACTCCATTGCCCGGGTGCACGAGACATCTCTGGAAGCGTGGCCGTCGCTGGGGGAGCACATCCTGCGCAAGGAGCCCTACACCACCCGCAATGTCTCCGACATGACCCGGGAGTCGGCGGTGCCGGGGGCGGGCGGCGAGTGTATCGGGATCGCCCAGGTCATCGAGCAAGAAGGACGGCGCAAGCCGAACCCCCGGACCCCCCTGGACGGGCT
>JAKAWH010000150.1 GCA_021817065.1 Actinomycetes bacterium | reverse complement strand
CGGGGCGACCATCGTGGGCAAGGAGCTCCTCCGCGAGGTGTACGCAGCACCGAACCTCCAGAGGGCCCGCTGGTGCCTCGTGCGCTTCTACGAGCACGCCGCCTGGGCCGAGGTCCCCGAGCTCACCCGCCTCGCCACCACGGTCTCCCGCTGGGAGACCGAGATCCTGAACTTCCACGTGACCCGCATCTCGACAGGCCCCGTCGAGGCCCAGAACCTCGTCACCGAGAAGATCCGTCGCATCGCCCACGGGATGCGGAATTTCGAGAACTACCGGCTCCGTCTGTTGCTCCACTCAGGTGTCCAATGGAACACTCGGCCAACTGCTCGAATCAGGGGATGCTCCCCACGGCTGATCGCGTAGAACCATGAATGGTGGGCCCCCACCGCGCGCTAATGGAACAGTCGTAGTGCCTACACCCCGCTCCAGTCCGGAACGATTCGGGATTCCCAACGGTACGTGCGAGTCACGATTTCGCGATTGGCCCAGCTATCCAAGTATCCCGGGGTCAGGTCGTGTTGGAATCAGGAGCCACCCCCATTGATGCAACGTCATCCAACGTCGCTTCTCCGGCGAAGAGGCTGCTATCGATGTTCCCGTCTGCCTCGGGTCCGTCTGAATCCAGATATGCCCTAGCATCAAGACCCATACGCAACATTCTGGCTCTCGCTCCCTCTTGGGCATTCCCGAGCGATTCCATTACTTGAAGTGAGCGCCTCGCTTTCGATAGGTCTCCGCGCGCAATTTCAAGTCGATAGCGACCGAAGTATATCGACGCTTCCATTGGAAACAATTCCGCAGCTCGATTCAATATATCAGCAGCGGTAGCCAGGTCGCCCTGATAGATTAGCCAATTCGAGTAAGGACGTGCCGTGTTGACGTAATCCCCATCCCCGTCAGGCCTGTGTGCCAGTGTTAACGCGTGTTCATAGCTTTCCTTTACCTTTTCTATATTGTCCGAAGTGTGGCTTAGTGCCAACGCTAGATTGCGCCAAAGAAGAGGGTCATCTGAGAATCGCTTCAGACTAGCATCCTCTGCGGAGTGTTCCAGTAGACTATTGATGAAGGACTCCATCGCCTCATATTCATCATTCATCGTGAAATAGTTGAGCAGCTTAATTAGAGGCGTTCTGACAGTGGGATTGTTGATGGCAAGATTGCGGAGCTTCTCCTGCGCCCGCTGCCGTTTCTCGGTAGTTCCCTTAAGGTCAAGCGCAATCAGTTCTGCTTGCGCGCTGATGTTCTCAGGGCTCCGCTCGATCGCCAAAGAATACGCTTCTCTTGCGAGAACATCATCATCAAGAACTTCGCGGGCGATGTCGCCGGCCTTCTCGAGCTGCCTTCCATTTGCGGAACTTCGCGTCATCAATTCCGATATGAGTGCGGCGGCTCCTGAAGCCGATAACTGCGGTTCGCTCAGCCTTTCTATTAATGCAACCGGTGATGAGGCCGCGATGGTGTCAATTTCTGGCAAGATCAATTCAGCGCGCGAAAGCAATTTTTCGAGCTTGCTCTGAACATCTTGGCTCGTATTCAATTGGGAAAGCCGCGCTTCCGCTTCGCTCATTGCTGCTTGAGCCTGATCAAGCGTACGCTTAGTCAGCGTGTCCAGATCTTGTCTGGCTCGCTCGCTCATGTCCACAAAGTCCAAAAATCGGTCCCCTATTTGACTCTTGGCTGCTCGCTCAATTCGCTTATCAAGACTCTCGCGTCTTCCGCGCAATCCGTTCAATAAGAACCCACCAGTTGCGACTGCGGCGCCAGCAAGTCCACTGGCGATTGGAACCCAACTGCTTGCCATCTAGTCCGCCCTTTCATGGCTTCCACCATTTGTATGAGAATGGTCAGCCGAAGTTTCACCTCATGTCTATCGCAGCCTTATCCGCCTCCCCCGATAGGGGCCCTACGCGACCAACCTGGGAGCACGGCCTCGCAATCTCGTGACCGGAGCATTTTACCACCGCACGCCGGCGACGAGCAGTAGCCCCGATCTTTCACGTCGCTCCGTGAGCTGACCGGCGCGCGGTGTGGTAGGCCGCTGGTTCAACCACCGCCGTCTCCACGGCGAGATCACCGACGACAACACCTACGTCACCCCCGCGGAGTTCGAGGCCGCGTACTACCGTCAGGCAGCACCCGCCCTCGAGGCGGTCACCCAATAGCCGGGGCAGTCACGGAACCCGGGGCGGTTCAACCGCAGGACCATCTGGCGATCAGCGACAATTGCGGTCAAGACGCCGCATGGACCCAGCGGTATGCTGCCGGCCATGGCGTGCGGGACTTGCGGCGGAGATCACGATCCTGGGTATGCGTGCCCGACTCCATACGGCTGGGCAGGATCCGCACCGCCCGTCCCGACGCCGTACCCAAGCCAAGCGCCCTACGGCGGTCAATCACCCTACGTAGGGCAGGCACCGTACGCAGACCCTGCACCATATGCAGGCACGCCCTACGGCTACGGCGCTCCTTCGGTACCCCGCCAGTGCTTTGCCTGCTGGACTCCGGTAATCGCCACGGCAACTGTGTGTCCCCGCTGCGGGACGATGCTGGGCAGCCCGCGTTCGAAGGGTGCCGCCGTCCTCCTCGCGGTGTTCCTGAGTTTCTGGACCTGGCTCTACACGTACAAGACCGACGCAGCCAAGTTCTGGATCGGACTCGTCGTCGCCTTCATCGGGGCCATCCTCACCTTCGTCGTCGTCGGAGTCGTGGTCATTTTCGGGGTCTGGCTCTGGGCCGTGATCGATGCTGCGATGAAGTCGGACCAGTGGTACCAGCAGTATCCGAATGCTGCACGATGAACGCTCGCCACGCCAGGCCTTCGGAGCGGCTACCCACCAGTCAGCCTTGATCGCTGACCGAAACTGGGCGATTCCGCCCCACCTGCCGCTCCGTGCCGACAGCAGGTCGAAGGTGGGGACAAGGACCTGGCCAGGAAGCAGCGGGGCGTAGTGAAGCGAGCCGAGCAGGAGTTCCACCGGGAGATGATCGTTGGGTCGAAGCGGCTCCAGCGCGAGATCGGATGGGTCTGCTGCACGGTGAGGTGACATCTGAGATGGCTTGCCCGAAGGGGCGAGCTGAGAGGATGTCAGTGTGCCCAGACCCTTTCCGAAAGAGTTCCGTGAGGACGTCGTGCGGGTGGCCCGCGACCGCGGTCCGGGGGTGACCCTCGAGCAGATCGCCCACGACTTCGGGATCCATCCGATGACCCTGTCGAAGTGGATCCGCCAGGCCGACATCGATGACGGCGTCCGACCCGGTCGCTCGACGGCCGAGAGCGCTGATCTGCGAGCCGCCAACCGCCGGATCCGTCTCCTCGAACAGGAGAACGAGGTCCTCCGGCGAGTTGCCGCCTATCTCTCCCAGGCGAACCTCCCGGGAAAAGGCTCTACCCGCTCGTGAGTGAGCTCGCCGCCGACGGGATCCCCGTCGCGGTGTCGTTGCGGGTCTTGAAGCTCTCCCGCCAGCCGTATTACCGCTGGCTCGCCACCCCCGTGACCGACACCGAACTCGTCGAGGCCCACCGGGCGAACGCCCTCTTCGACGCCCACCGCGATGATCCTGAGTTCGGCTATCGCTTCCTCGCCGACGAGGCCCGTGAGGCCGGCCAACCGATGTGCCGGCGCACGGCCTGGAGGATCTGCTCGGAGAACCGCTGGTGGAGCGCCTTCGGCAAGAAGAGGGCCCGGTCGGGCACGAAGCCCGGCCCACCGGTACACGACGACCTGGTCAACCGGGACTTCTCCGCCGAGGCCCCGAACGAGCTGTGGCTCGGGGACATCACCGAACACCGCACGCGGGAGGGGAAGCTCTACCTCTGCGCCATCAAGGATGTCTTCTCCAACCGGATCGTCGGCTACTCGATCGACTCCCGGATGAAGTCGCGCATCGCCGTCAACGCCATCGAGAGTGCCGTCGCCCGACGGGGGGACGTGGCCGGATGCCTGTTCCATTCGGACCGAGGATCCCAATTTCGTTCCCGGAAACTCCAGCGGACGCTCAACCGGCATCGGATGGTCGGCTCCATGGGCCGGGTCGGAGCCGCCGGGGACAACGCGGCGATGGAGAGCTTCTTCAGCCTGCTGCAGAAGAACGTGCTCAACCGGCGCGTCTGGGACACCCGCGAGGAGCTGCGCATCGCCATCGTGACCTGGATCGAGCGGACCTATCACCGACGTCGCCGTCAAGATGCTCTCGGGCGCTTGACCCCCGTCGAATTCGAACTCATCATGTCCACGCCGGTCGATCAGGCCGCGTGACCGAATGTGTCACCAATCGCAAACATTCAGGTCCTCCGTGAGCAATCCGGCCGAAACCGGCCACCCAATCCGGTTCAAACCGGCCACCCAATCCGGCCGAAACCGGCCACCCAATCCGGTTGATTCCGGCCACGTCGGCCT
>JAKAWH010000149.1 GCA_021817065.1 Actinomycetes bacterium | reverse complement strand
ATCCGCCCCGAGGGGACTGGCGGCTTCAGCCGTCAGGGGAATCGGGGCTCGGGCCGTAAGCCCGACATCTCGGTCGGATGTCACAGCTCTCCCGTAGAGTGATTGAGCAATGTCTACTGCCCGGTTTGGTCGCTCCTCCGGAGGCGTCACATCTCTCGGCCTACACGTGGTGTGGTGTCCGAAATACCGCCGGACACTTGCAACTACGCGGCGAGGACGGCGCCCGAGGCGAGTGGAAGCTTCATTGTCTCTGCCACAATCTGAGGAAACTTGCCAGGGCAGGCACGAGACCTGCCCTGGCGGGCATGTAGAGGGCATCCTCCGGGCCGATCGAATCGAATTTCCTCCCGCCGGAGAGCGACTTTACCGACGATCCAGCCGATCAAGGGGCTGTTACCACAGGTCGCCTCCTTCTGCGCCGCCCGTCGAACGGTTCTGACCCACGCTCCTGGCACGTATTTCACGTGTTACACGTTAGGAACGTGTAACAGAATCTCACTCTTTGCCCGTGGCGATGCCCGACCCAAGAACCCGGTCACCCTGGTAGAAAGCCACCGTCTGGCCGGGAGCCACCCGCCGCTGGGGCTCGGTGAAACAGATCGACGGGCCGTCCGCCTCGAAGACGGCCGCGAGAGGGACCCCATGGGCACTGACCTGGGCCTCGACCGGGGTACCCCCGGCCAGCGGGCGGTCCGTCCAGGCCAGGGTGCGCAGTCCGATCCGATGGTCGAGGAGGTCCCGGTCAGTGCCCACCCGGGCGATGCGTTGCACCCGATCGATCCGGCTTACGTAGCGCCGCTCCCCGCCCGGCCCGTGCCCGATTCCTCGGCGCTGCCCCACGGTGACCAGTTCGAGGGCTTCGACCGTACCCACCTCGTCGCCGCTGGTGGCGTCGACCAGTCGCCCCGGAGTAAAAGGAATCCTTTCGCGCAGGAACCCCTCCCGCCCGGCCTGCGAGGTGATGAAGCAGACGTCCTGGCTGTCCGGCTTGGAGGCGGTGCGTAGACCGCGCTGAGCGGCGATACAGCGGACGTCTTCCTTGGTCATCGTCCCGACCGGTAGGAGGAGATGCGACAGCTGCTCCTGGCCGAGCATGGATAGCACGTAGCTCTGGTCCTTGGCCGGGTCGGCTCCGCGCAGGAGATGCCACCCACCGGCTGCCTGATCGGCCCGCGCGTGGTGGCCGGCGCTCCCATCTTCCCTGGCCCCGTCGTAGACAACCCGCGCGTGGTGGCCGGTCGCCATGGCGTCGAAGCCCAGCCGCAACGCCCGGTTCAGGAAGCGGTCGAACTTGATGTGGCGGTTGCACTCAATGCAGGGATTGGGGGTCAGCGCCTGGCGATGGGCCTCGACGTAGGGAGCCACCACGTGGGTGTCGAATTCGCCGGTGAAGTTGAAGACGTGGTGGTCGATGCCGAGCTGGGCGGCGACTCTCCGGGCATCCTCCACGTCGGAGACCGAGCAGCAACCAGAGTCGGACTCCCCTCCCCATAGCTTCATGGTGGCGCCGACCACCTGGTGGCCCTGGTCGGCCAGGAGCGCGGCGGCGACCGAGGAATCCACGCCTCCCGACATCGCGACGAGCACCCTCATTCAGGCACGACCATCAGAACTCCCCGAGGGAACCGGCAACTTCGGCCGCTCGGCAAACCATTCGGCTCCACGGCCATATTGCAATCACCCGGGCACCGCGCTCCGGCGCAATCGCCCCACCGCCTCGACCATTGCACCGATGGCGTGGTCAACCTCCCCTTCGGTGGTCGCCCATCCGAGAGAAAAGCGTACCGCCGAGCCTGCTGCAGCGGCACTCATCCCCATCGCGGTGAGAACGTGGCTCGGCTCCGCCGCACCGCTTGCGCATGCAGAGCCGGCCGACGCGCAGACTCCTGCCTCGTCCAGCAGCACGAGCAGCTCCTCGCTCTCGATACCCTCCACAGTGATATGAGCAATCCCGGGCGCCTTGGGGACGCCAGCGGGAACGGTCGGCCGTACACCCTCCACCCCGCCAACGATTCCGCCGACCAGGCGGTCGGCAAGCCCGGCGATTCGTGGCAGCTCGACGGACCGCGCTGCCACCGTCGCTCGCGCTGCGGCGGAGGCAGCTACCACTCCGGCGACATCCTGGGTACCGCTACGCAGACTCCGCTCCTGCTCTCCACCCGAGACGATGGGATCGATCGCGCTGCGCTCTCGCACCACAAGTGCACCTACCCCGATCGGACCTCCGAACTTATGAGCACTCACCGATACAAGAGCAGCCGGTGCTGCCGCCGCGGCCAGGTCCGACCACGGGAACGCCTGGACCGCGTCGGTGTGAAGGATCGCGCCTGGCGCTCTCTTGCGAATCAGCCTGGCCACCGGCACGAGGTCGTTCACCACGCCCGTCTCGTTGTTGACGAGCATGACCGAAACGACCGTGACGTCCGGCCCGAGCGACGCGGCTAGCTTCTCCAGGTCCACCCTCCCGTCGCTGCGCACGCCGACCACCCTGCCGCCAAGCTTCTCCACTGTTCGCAGCACCGCGTGGTGCTCGGTAGCCGGGCAGACCGGTATCCCGCCCCGCCGGGCGACCGCGCCGGCTATGGCTAGGTTGTCCGACTCGGTGCCCCCGGAGGTGAACACCATCTCCGCTGGCCGCGCTCCGAGACAGGCAGCGAACACTTCGCGCGCTTCCTCCAGGGCGTACTTGGCGCGCCGGGCCACTGCATGGCTGCCCGAGGGGTTGCCGGAATAGGCACCCTCAGCGGCGTCCCGGATAACCTGCGCGGCCTCGGGTCGAAGGGGTGTGCTGGCAGCGTTGTCGAGGTACGAGAGCATCCGCCACCCAGCCTACGGCCGCTTTCCCCACGGCAACGACGCCGGAGCCTGGGCCGCCTGAGCTTCTCCTACGCAGCCGACGGGATAAAGATGGTGGTCGAGCTGGAATTGGGGACGGTGGTGCCCGAGCCCGCCGGCACGGAGGTGGTGGTCGACGAAGGCGCCTGCGAGGAACTGGTCGTGGTCGCTGCCGCGCCAGGCTGGGGAATCGCACGCTGGATGCTCGCCACCCCGTTCACCGTCCCGTCCCGGGTGATCGCCGACAGGCTGGCCTGGGACCCCTTGAGATAGCCGTTCAAGAAGTCGACAGTCACCGCGGCGACGACCTTTTCAAAAGTGTCGTTCGTCGAGTAGGCGTCGATGGGGCCGGCGCCCTGGAGCAACAGTTCGTACTTGGGCCCCGTCGAGTCGTCGCTGTAGAGCTGCTCGGTGAAAGTGGGGTGATTGACCGGGTCCGATGTTCCCTGTACCGCCAGCAGCGGCGGGCTTCCAGCCGGGAAGTAGCTTCCCCCGGGCTCATGAAGCTCGGCACCCGAGAGAATGATGGCGGCCGCAATGGTTGCATTCCGGCAGCAGGTATTGAAGGCGGCCGCCATGGCGGTGTCGCCGCCATCGGAATGTCCCGCAACCACCACACGCTTGGGGTCGATCATCCCGGTGAGAGGAGTACCCGGTGATGCCGACTGGCCTTCGATCTGCCCGATCACGAACGTCATGTCGGCCGGCTGGTTGGCGATGTCCATCTCGTTGGCGCCCCCCGGAGCATTCGGATTGGTCAGGGGGAAGGTGATCCCGGCCACCACGTAACCGGCGCGTGCCCACCCTTCCAGAAGGACCGCATAGGTCGTGGGCACCTGCTGGAAACCGGGAGCGAAGACGATCAACGGGTAGGGTCCGTTCCGCCGGTACGGTGGCGCTCCGTCGACAGGGGCGCCACCGGTTGGTGCCGCGGCCGGGTAGTACACGGTCACCACGAGCGTGCGTGGCTCGCTCTTGCCGCCGGGGAGGTAGATATCGCGTGACGAGTCGGTGAACGAGGTGGTCCGGGTTCCGAGCGGGTACGGCCCTCCGGCGGGAATCTGGAGATTCGCGGCGCCGGTCGACGCTCGGGAGTGATCCGCACCGGACCGATTCGAACCGGCGCGGGATACCTGTGACCCACCCCGGCTGGCCAGTGTGGCGATGATCACGATGAGGGTGACCGCGATGGCAACCGTTCGGGCGAGGCGCACCATCCTTTTCTGCCGTGCGCGGATGCGCCGCAGCTCGCGGGGCGAGGGAGGACGGTAGGCGGCCGCAAGACCAGCAGGAGAGTCACCGGGGGAAGAGGACCGGAGGCCCGGATGGCGGGGCGTCGGAGGCCGGCCGGACATCACCCCACGAGGCTACGCGATCGGGGTGAATCCCTCCTCATCTCGGGTGGGCGGCGTCCAGGATTGTTCCGACGGGTCCGCGGCTTGTTCGGGAGCCGGCGACGCGTTCCACCCCGGAGGCGCAGGCTTTGCCGGTTCGGGAGCCGGCGCCCAGCTCCAGCCGGGCCGGGCGGGGGCGGGGGCGGGGGCGGGGGCGGGGGCGAAGCGACTCT
>JAKAWH010000148.1 GCA_021817065.1 Actinomycetes bacterium | reverse complement strand
CGCGATCCTTTTCGCAGAACTGTTCGGCCTTACCCCGCAGGCCGTGAGGTACTACCTCGGGGATACCGTCGACGACATGCGCTTGCAAGCGAACTCGTGATACCTAAGGCGCCAACTGCCACACGTTGACTCGAACCTGTGGGGGTTGGGCAACTGGCGGTCGTCGCCGACCAGGACCACCTTGGCGGCTGCCCGGTCGGCAGCATCGACGATGCGGGCCAGGGTGCGGGTCCCCACCATCGCAGCTTCATCGACGACAACCACATCGCCACGACCCAGGCGAATGCTCCCATCGTCCAGGGACATCTCGAAAAAGGCGATGGTGGTGGCATCGAGTCCAGCCCCCTCGGCCAGCCCTCCTGCAGCCCGGGCCGAGAGCGCGGCACCGTAGACCCGGTGACCTTCCTTTTCCCAGACTTCCCGTGCCGCATCGAGCGCGTAGGTCTTGCCCGCACCTGCCACCCCGATGACCATCTCGACCCCGTCGCCCGAGGTGACCGCGCGCCGGACCATGCCCGCCTGCTCGGCCGAGAGGGTGGGGCGCTGCCTGATGATCCCCGCGACCCGCTCCTCGGACGCTTGCGCCCGCCCGGTGGATGTCGAGGCAAGTGCGGTGTCGCGGAGAGCCTTTTCGATTGCGAGGAGCTCCCGGGTGGTGTGGCGTTCCTCGCCGCCCGGACCGGTTGTCCCCAGAGCCACCATTTCGGGCGAGGCCATCACCTCATTGGCGATGTGCTCGATGACAGTCAGCGACGCACCGTCGGGACACGATGCCGCCACCTCCCGTACCACGTCGCGCCGCTCGAAGGCGGCGACCTGGGCGGTCAGCCCTTCCGGGGAAAGGAGATGGTCGGCAATCTCACCGACCGTCCCACCGTCGAGGTGGAGGAGGCGGTGAGGGCCGGTGAGGGCTTCCAGGTGGGCTGGCTCGAGCCCGATCTGGCGCGCCCGGGCACGCCAGGCATCGGTGAGGGTTCCGTGGTCGTTGGCGTCACCGCCGACCTTGCCTACCTGCTTCGCGGGGCGGGTCGCCAAGGTGGCGAGCTGGGCGGCTCGTGGAGAGTCGCTGCCCCATTCGGCCAGGCGTTCTTGGATGGCAAGCCGGCGGGTGGAGAAGGCGCGGATCGCACCGGCGCCGACTCCGCCGATCTCGGCGATGCCGTTGACCACGCTCGTAAAGGAGAGTCCGAGACGGGTGGCCAGCTCGTGGCGCACGACCGCCTCGTAGACGAACCCTGCCGTGCGTGCGTGGTAGTAGGTCACACGGGCGTCGAGGGCGGACCACCGCCCGTCGCCGGCTTCCACCGCATTGGCCACCAGCACGTGAGTGTGGAGCTGGGGGTCGCCGCTGCGGGAGGTGCGGTGGCGAAAGGCTGCCCCGACGAGCCCTGCGGTGCCGATCCTCCTCGCGCCTCCCGCACCCCGGCGGGCGAATGCCCCGTGGAGGTCGAGGTAGGCGACTCCGGCGGCGACACCGGCATCATGGGCAGCCCGCACCGCCTCGGAGGTGTCCGGGCTCGCCAGACCATAGAGCAGGGAAACTGATTTCGGGCTACTGAAGGTGAGGTCGAAACCGGCCACCCGTGCGCCAGCCTTTTGGCGGAGCCCCATCGGTTCACCGGTGACCGGCACGCGGGCGGCAAGCAGCGCCCTCAGGTAGTCGGGGTCGACTTCGCCGGCGAGACCGAGCTTGTCTGCGCCCGAGCCGAGCCAATAGCCGGGTGCCTCTCCCGATCCGAGGTAGTACTCCTCGGCTCCCTCGGCGACCGTCTTCAGGTAATAGTCCTCCGCGCCGGCGGTGAGTTTGCCCACCGACAACATCACGCCGCCCCATGGGTCGCGCTGGGGATGGCGGTCTCGATGAGGGCGGCCAGTGCGGCCCGGGGGACCACGATGCGCCGCCCCAGCCGGAGGGTGGGGAGGTCTCCTGTCCTGGCGAGCTCGTAAGCGAGTGCTCGGGAGATACCGAGCAGGGCTCCCGCCTCGGGAACGCTCAGTGTCAGCGGACCCTCGGGACGGGCGAGCTGGGGGGTGGATGGGGATGGGTTGGGGGATGTGGTTGGTTCCATGGACGCCATGGTGCGGGGCGTGGTTCCCCGCTCGGTTCCCCAGATGGTTCCCCAGATCGAAAAATTCTGAGTCCGGCATCGGGCCGAAAAGAGGCCGTGACCTGCGGTGGGGAACTATCCGGGGAACTATCCGGACCGAAAGAATTCTCCGGGGTGGGCCAGGGCGGTCAAGCGGCAGAGGGCGGTCAACCGTTCCGGCGCCAGCGCTACCGAGTCCCGGTGCGACCAGGCGCTTGACGGCCCGGACCTGGACAAAGGCGACAATGGGATCGGCAGGACGGCTCCGCCGTCCTGCCTTGGGGCCTCCCGCCGGTCACCGCGAGACGGGCGGGGCGCACTGGAGTGCAAGTGTGTGTGTCTACTCCCATTGCCTACTGGAGAGGGGGCTGGACGGGTCCGCCAGGGGGTGAGGGGGAACCAGTTGGCCATTTGTTGTTGCCGGTGCTCCCGTGCTGAGGCGGTACGGCCCTCGGGGGAGAATGCGATCGCTGGTTAGCGGGAGCGGCTCCCCACGGCTAGCCTGCCGATCTCGTGGGACGGGTGCGCTTGGTCGCCGTCGGGAGTTTGCTTGCTGCCATCCTCGCCGGGTGTGGATCGGCGGTGCCGAAGGGCTGGCAGCGGGCTTGGCTTCCGGCCGGGTTGAGCGAGGTCAGCACGGTTTCGTGTTCCTCGCCGACCCGCTGTGTCGCCACTGGCGAGCGGGAGGAGTCATCGGGTGAGGTCACGGGGTACATTCTCTCCGGAACCGGTGACATGAGTCGCTGGTCCGCCGTCAAGAATGCCGTCGGGGTCCGATTCGACGCCCTCGACTGCACCGGCTCGTCGCAGTGCATCGCGGTTGGGGAAGCGGGCCAAGGGGGGGCTTCGGCTGCTCCAGCGCCGGTCGCTTATCTCAGCCGGGACAGGGGAAGCACCTGGCGGGAGGTGCCGGTGAATATCGGAGGGGCGGGTGAGCTGGTTGCCGTGACGTGTGGCTACCGGCTCTCCTGCGTCGCGGTGGGCAATACTCTGGAGCAGACGGCCTTTTCAACCCTGTCTGATGACGGCGGCGCCACTTGGAACGGCCCGATCGCCCTGCCCGGGTTGGCGGCCGTTGCCGGGATTGCGTGTTCCACCGCACGCCGGTGTATCGCGGTTGGAGGCACCATGACGGGAGGCGCTCCTACTCTCGGTGCCATGGTAGGGAGTTTCGACGGCGGTCAGCACTGGTCGTTACTGGCTACTCCCCCCGGCTTGGGTGCGTTCACGTCGGTGTCGTGCGATGCCCGGTCGATCTGTGCTGCCGGCGGTGCTGAGGATATTCACGGAACTCGCCCGTCCCTGATGCAGGCGACCGACGGCAGCCGGAGTTGGAAGCGGGTTGCTCTCCCGGAGGCGATGGCCCTGCCGCTCACCACGGTCGGGTGCGCCACGAAGGTGGGATGCGTGGCCGGCGGTCCGTCGGGACACCTTCTCGTCCGGGTACACGGGGCCGACTGGGCGGACCGGTCGATTCGCCGGATCGACGTGTCCGTGTTGGGACTGTCGTGCCCGACGGATCACTTGTGCATCACAGTTGGGATAGTGGTCAAGGGAAGTGGTCCTTCTGGGGTCATCCTTGTCAACCGGCAGGGAACCTAGGCCGAGGCAGCTCCGGCAGTCCGCCCATCGCGCCCCATCGCGCCCGGTGGCGATTGACGGTCGGCAATTGTGTTCCCGTTGGGTGAGTTCCCGGCACGGTGGGGACTAGCCTGAGAAAGGGGATAGGGACCAGGTGTTTCGTCGCGCCCCACCGGATCGGGTGAGGCGAAGGGCTGAGAGGTGAGGTACCCATGCACCCCGACATTGCACAAGGCAGCAGCGAGGATGGTTGAGATCCCACCCGGCTCGGAAACCAGGCGGATGAGTGGTGGGAGCGAGAGGAGCGCGAGGCGGGTGAGAAGGCTGAGGAGGCGGATGGCGACCGTGGGCGTTCTGGCCGCACTGGTGGTCTCGGGGGTGGCAATGACCTCTGTCCTTGGTCCCGCGGGGGTGGGGAGAGGGGGACCGGGGGATGGAAACGGGGGTCCGGGGGTGGCGAGAGGCACCCAGCCCGCCCGTGCCTACGACTCGGCTCTGGCGGTGGAGGCCAGGAGCGCTCACAGCGGTTCGGCGCCAACCGCTGTAGCCATCGGGCCATCCGAGGGTCCCTCGACGGGGGGGACTCTGGTGGCTATCTCCGCCTGGAACTTGGGCGGGGCGACAGCGGTTTACTTTGGCGGCGTTCCGGCGACCCAAGTCACGGTGGTCTCCGACACTCTGGTCACCGCGGTCTCCCCCCCCGACACCGGCAACCTCTCCCCGGGCCCGGGGGGATTGGTGGTCGGCACTGTCGATGTTTCGGTGGTGACTCCCAACGGCACCACGCCTGACAGCATCGCCGACCGGTTCACCTACTACGTCAT
>JAKAWH010000037.1 GCA_021817065.1 Actinomycetes bacterium | reverse complement strand
ACTACGACACCTCCGACCGGCTCTACTTCGAGCCCCTCACCGCCGAGGACGTCGCCAACGTGATCGAGGCGGAGACCCGAGCTTCGGGAGGCCGGCTGGCCGGAGTCATCGTCAGCCTGGGGGGCCAGACCCCCCTCAAGCTCGCCCACCGGATCCCTCCCGAGCTGGTATTGGGGACCAGCCCGGCGTCCATCGACCTTGCCGAGGATCGTGAGCGCTGGAGCGGGCTCTGCTCGAAACTGGGGATTCCCCAGCCTCCCGGCGGCACCGCGCTGGCGGCGGAGGAGGCGGTGGCGGTCGCCGAACGGGTCGGCTATCCCGTGCTCATCCGCCCCAGTTACGTTCTGGGGGGGCGGGCAATGGAGATCGTCTACGATGAAGCCGACTTGAGGCGGGCTTTTGCCGAGCTGGCTTCCACCGCCGCCGGCAGTCCAGGCGGCCCGGAGGGCGGGGTCGCTCAGCGGGGCGCGCTCGACCGGGAGGGCGGGTTGTCGGTCCTGCGCCCGGTCCTGATCGACCGTTTCTTGGAGGACGCCATCGAGGTCGACGTAGATGCTCTCCGGGATGCCGAAGGGCAGGTGGTAATCGGCGGCGTCATGGAGCATGTCGAGGAGGCAGGGGTGCACTCGGGGGACTCGGCCTGCGTGATCCCCCCGCCGACCCTGAGCAGCAACATCATCGATGAATTGGAGCGGTACACCGCTGACATCGCCGACGCGCTGGACGTCCGCGGGATGGTCAACGTGCAGTATGCGGTGCGCGGCGACACCGTGTTCGTGATCGAGGCGAACCCCCGTGCATCACGGACGGTCCCCTTCGTGTCCAAGGCAACCGGGGTGCCCCTGGCCAAGGTGGCCGCCCGGGTGATGGCCGGGTCGACCCTGGAGGAACTGGTCAAGGAGGGGACGCTGGTCTTGCCCGATCAACCAGCTGGCGGGCAAGACGGGCCTGATCTGGAAAGGGCCGGGGTCAAATCCCGGACGAGGGCGCTCGGTAGGGTGTGGCGGGCCTACTCGCCCACCTCTCCTGCGGTGTCGGTCAAGGAGGCGGTGCTGCCCTTCGACCGATTTCCGGATGCGGATTCCCTGCTCGGTCCCGAGATGCGCTCGACCGGGGAAGTTATGGGCATCGGGGCCACCTTTGGGCTCGCCTTCGCCAAGAGCCAGATCGCTGCGGGCAACCGCCTGCCTGCCGGAGGATCGGTGTTCTTCTCCCTCGCCGATCGGGACAAGGGGGGCGGGGCGGAAGTGGCCCGCCAGTTCGTCGAGATGGGTTTCGAACTAGCCGCCACCGAAGGGACCGCCCAGTCCTTCGGCGAGCTGGGGATACCGGTGGCAACGGTAGTCCGTAAGCTGACCGGGCCGGCGACCGCCGCCGGGGACGGGGCCGATCCGGTCGCGCTGATTGCCGGAGGCACGGTTAAGCTGATCGTGAACACCCCTCGGGGCCGAGGACCCAGGGCAGATGGGGCCTACATCCGGCAGGCTGCTTCCGCACACCGGGTGGCGTGTATAACCACGATCGCGGCCGCCCGAGCTGCGGCTCAGGGGATTGCCGACTGGGGGGTACACCCGCTGACCGTTCGCTCGCTCCAAGATCACCACCGGGCACTGAAACGCCGGTGAGGGCGTCGACCGGACGGGGCGGAGAAGCCGCCGGGGCACCTCCAGATCTCGCGTCCCGGGTCGGGACCGTCGCGCTTGCCAACCCAGTGATGACCGCCTCGGGGACCTCGGGGCACGGGGCTGAGCTGAGTGCCTACGGTGACCTGGCAGACCTGGGGGCGGTGGTGGTGAAGTCGCTCGCGGCCTTCCCCTGGGAAGGCAATCTCCCACTCCGGGTGGCGCCGGTTGCGACCGGCATGGTGAACAGCGTGGGGTTGACCGGGCCGGGGGTGGCGGCCTGGATCGGCGAGCACCTCCCCAGCTTGAATAGATCGGGCGCCCGGGTGGTGGTGAGCCTGTGGGGCAGGACGGCCGGCGAATACGGGGAGGCGGCCCGGCAGCTCGAAGAGGCCCTGGGGCAGGATAGCGAAGACCCAAGTGGAATCGTCGCGGTCGAAGTCAACGTGAGCTGCCCGAATACTGAGGACCGGGGGAGGATGTTTGCCCAGTCAGCCGGGGCTACCGCCGATGTGGTCGCCGCCGTGCGGAACTCCACCTCGCTGCCGATTTGGGCCAAGCTCACGGCCGCGGTCGCCGATCTGAATGAGATCGCAGGAGCGGCCCTGGAGGGCGGTGCAGCCGCTCTCACGCTGGTCAATACCCTTCCGGCGATGGCTGTCGACATCGACCTGAGGCGGCCGGTGCTGGGGGGGGTTACCGGTGGGTTGTCCGGTCCGGCGCTACACCCGGTGGCGGTGCGGTGCGTCTTCGAATGCCGTTCCGCTTTTCCGGAGGCGGGGATCATCGGGGTGGGGGGAGTGCTCTGTGCCGCCGATGCGATCGAGCTGCTCATGGCCGGGGCGGACGCTGTCCAGGTCGGTACGGCTACGTTTGTCGATCCGAGGGCACCGTGGAAGATTGTCGAGGGAATCAGGCAGTGGTGCCACCAGCACTCGGTTTCCCGCTTGGACGAAATAAAGGGCGCGGCCCACCGGTGAGTGTGCCGGGGCGGCCGTCCTCCCGTGACGACCTCGAAGGAGAGGCCAACCGTTGAAGAGGGAAGACGTGAGGAAACGCTTGGCTATCGCGCTGGACGCCGATGATCTTGTAGTGGCGGCCCGGCTGGCGGCCAGCGTGTCGGAGTACTTCGGGATTGCCAAGGTGGGGCTGGAGCTCTACACCGCGGCCGGACCCGAGGCGGTCGAAGCGATGATCGATGCGGGATTCGAGGTATTCGTGGACCTGAAGCTCCACGACATCCCCACCACCGTCGAGCGGGCAGCCAGGGTGGTCGGCGGGCTAGGCGCGCGCTACTTGACCCTCCACGCCCAAGGGGGGCCTGAGATGGTGCGGGCAGGGGTGGAGGGCCTCACCGGGGGGGCAGCAGCCGGCGGGTTCGGCGAGCCGGTGGCTCTGGGGGTAACCGTCCTCACCTCCGATCCGGTCCATAGCGCGGCGCTCATCGAGGAGCGCCTGGAAGTAGCTGTGTCAGCCGGGTGCCGGGGTGTGGTGTGCTCAGCGGCCGATCTGGACACCGTCGGGCGATGGCAGTCCGGGAGCGGTGGAGGCGCCAATCCACTCCTGACCGTCGTCCCGGGAATTCGCCCTGCCGGAGTGGGAGCGGGCGATCAGCGAAGGGTAGCGACGCCGGAGGCGGCGTTGCGTGCGGGTGCCGGAGTGTTGGTGGTAGGGCGGGCAGTTACCGGAGCGGTGGACCCGGTGCTGGCGGCGCGTGCGATCGCGAAGGGGGCGGCAGAGGTACTTGGGGGGCAGGGGGGCGGTTGAGCACCGGCTTGGGGGGGTGCTGGGCTAGCCGGAAGAGGCAGTGAGGCCCGGCAAACGTACCTCTTTTTGCATAATTACATGGCTTTTCATTTCTTGATTCCTGGATTCTCGCCGAATTTGCTGGAAAAAGCGCTGGAGAGAGGGTAGGGTCCGCCCATGCCTTTGCCTCCGCAATTGACACCAGAGCAGCGCGCCGATGCGCTTAAGAAGGCCGCCGAGGCTCGGCGGCAGCGCGCCGAGATCAAAGAGAAGCTCAAGCTGGGGCGGGTGACCCTCAAGGAGCTCCTCGACAAGGCGTCCTCCGACGACATGGTCGGCAAGATGAAGGTGGTGAACGTTCTGGAGTCGCTCCCTGGCCTCGGCCGGGTGAAGGCCCGCCGCCTCATGGAGGAGATCGGGATATCGGAGACCCGGAGGATGCAGGGTCTGGGCGCCAACCAGCGCGAAGCCCTTTTGCGCGAGACCCAGTAGGCCCGCCGACTGGCTGCCGGTGGGATCGCGCCCTTTTGTCCTTTCCGGCCCCGGGGGAGTGGGGAAGTCCACCATTGCTCGCCGGCTGGCGGCATCGGACCCGATGCTCCGCCTGTCGATCTCGTGGACGACTCGTAAGCCACGCCCGGGCGAGGCTCGGGACGCCTACGTATTCGTGGACCGGGCCCGATTCGAGGAGCGGGTGGCCGCGGGCGGCTTCCTCGAATGGGCGGAGTTCGCCGGCAACCTGTACGGGACACCGCTGCCCGGGTTCGACGAGGGCTTTGGGCCTGGAAGCGAGGCCGGGTTCGACGAGGGTCCTGGGGGGACCGGCAATACCGACCTCCTGCTGGAGATCGACGTCCAGGGCGCCCGGCAGGTGCGCGCCACCGACCCCGAGGCATTCATCGCTCTGGTGACCGCCCCCTCCTGGGAGGTCATCGAAGAACGGATGCGTGGGCGCGGCGACGACGAGCAAGCGATCGCCCGGCGCCTCGCCATCGGCCGCCGCGAGGAGCAGGAGGGTCGCCAGATTGCGGACGTGGTGGTGGTCAACGAGGATCTCGATGCGACGGTGGCGGAGCTGAGCAGTATCATTGCAGCGCAACGACAGCGGGCTTGAGCCCAGCGGTGCCCCGTCCGGGGCGGACCGTGAGCAATCGAGAGGACGAGTGACTAGAACCGATGGTTGAGCGACGCACCACGATGATGGACCCGCCCATCGAGGTCCTGATGGAGAAGGTGGGATCCAAGTTCGGCCTGGTCGCGCTGGCCGCCAAGCGGGGTCGCCAGATCAACTCGTATTACAACCAGTTGGGCGAAGGGTTGGGAGCCATTGTCCCGCCGCAGGTCACCTCGGTGGCCCGTAAGCCATTATCCATTGCTTTCGAGGAGGTCGCTGCCGACAAGATCGTGCCGGTGTGGGAGAGCGCCGTCGACCTGGAGGAGGCCGGCGAGGAGGTCGCCCCCGCCCTGGAGCCGGTGCCGGCACAATCCGTCGAGGTGGACGGTTCCGGCGAGGAATCGGGCGCGGTGGAGGACGCCGTTCCTGACGAGGCCTCCTGACTTCATCCCGGGTAACGTCCGCAGCACCGCCGGCATTGCTCGGCCGGACGGTGGTGTTGGGGGTGTGCGGCGGGATCGCCGCCTACAAGGCGGTGGAGGTATGTCGCCGGCTGGTGGACGCGGGAGCCCACCTGGCAGTGGTGATGACCGAATCGGCGCAGCGTTTCGTCGGCCCGATGACTTTTTCGGCGTTGGCGAGCGAGCCGGTGGCGACGACCTTGTGGGACCTCGGCGACCCCCTCGCCCATACCCGCCTAGCCGCCCGGGCCGATTGCGTGGTGGTGGCGCCAGCCACAGCTGATTTCATTGCTCGCTACGCGCAAGGCATGGCAGGCGACATGCTGTGTGCCACCTTGCTCGCTTCCACCTGCCCGGTTGTGGTGTGCCCGGCGATGCACACCGGGATGTGGGAGCACCCGGCCACTCGGGACAACATCGCCCTTCTTGCCCGTCGGGGAGTCACCATCGTCGACCCGGGAATCGGGAGGCTGGCCGGAGGGGACATTGGGGCGGGACGGCTGGCGGAGCCGGAGGAGATCGCAGCTACAGTGCGCACCCTCCTGGCCGAAGGGGTGCGGATCACCGGGGGACACCCTTCGGGAGATCTGGCGGGGCATCGGGTCTTGGTTACCGCCGGGGGAACCCGGGAGCCGATCGACCCGGTGCGCTTCATCGGGAACCGGTCGTCGGGCAAGCAGGGCCATGCGATCGCCGCCGAGGCGGCAGCTCGTGGGGCTCAGGTGTGCCTGGTCACCACGGCCAATCCGGCGGGGATGCCTCCGGGGATGGAGGTGGTCGGTGTGGAAACCGCCGCGGACATGGCTGATGCGGTGCTCGGCCGGTTGGAGGACTTCGACCTAGTGATCATGGCGGCGGCAGTGGCCGATTTCCGCCCGGAATCGGCGCTTCCTGCAAAACACAAGAAGATCGAGGGCCCACCCGAGGTGTCATTGGTCCCCACCATCGACATCCTCGCCGAGATAGGGGTACGGCGGCCGGCCGGCCAGGTGGTGGTTGGCTTCGCCGCAGAAACCGGGGTGGACCGGGAGAGGGTTCGCGCCAAAATGCTCGCAAAAGGCGCCGATCTCATCGTCGCCAACGACGTCTCCGCTACGGGGGTCGGCTTCGGCCACGACACCAATGCGGTTTGGATCCTCGGGACCGACGGAACCGATATCGAGGTGCCCCTGACCTCCAAGACTAAAGTTGCCCAGGCTGTGCTCGACGCCGCCACCCGCCGGCTGGGTCGCTCGCAGGCGAATTCGTGAACCCGTAGTCCAACCCACCGCACACCCTACGTAGCGAAGGAGTCTTCATCCGTTGAGCAAGAGATACACATTCACCTCCGAGTCGGTCACGGAAGGCCATCCCGACAAGATGGCCGACCAGATCTCAGACGCGGTGCTCGACGCCATTCTCGATCAAGACCCCAACGGTCGGGTCGCCTGCGAGACCCTGCTTACCACCGGCCTGGTGGTGGTGGCCGGAGAGATCTCCACTCAGGCATATGTCGACATCCCGCGGATCGCCCGCGACACGGTCTGTGACATCGGATACGACCGGGAGTCGTACGGCTTCGACGGCAACACCTGCGGGGTGATGGTCTCCATCGACGAGCAATCGCCGGATATCGGGCAGGGAGTCGACACGGCATTCGAGCTGCGCAGCGGGTCAGCAGGCGAGGACCTTCTGAACTCCCAGGGGGCAGGCGACCAGGGAATGATGTTCGGCTACGCGTGCGACGAGACACCCGACCTGATGCCTCTCCCGATCTGGCTCGCCCACCGGCTGGCCCACCGGCTCGCCGAAGTGCGCAAGGCCGGTGTGCTGAACTACCTGCGTCCCGACGGCAAGACCCAAGTCACGGTGACTTACGAGGGGGATCGCCCGGTTTCCCTCGACACCGTCCTCATCTCAACCCAGCACCAGCCGGGCCTGGACATCGAGACGCTGCTCAAGCCCGACCTCGACGACCATGTGATCCGGCCGCTGCTCCCCGCCGGGATCGACACGTCGGGATACACGGTTCTCGCCAACCCGACCGGGCGATTCGAGTTGGGGGGTCCCCATGCCGACACCGGGCTGACCGGCCGGAAGATCATCGTCGACACCTACGGGGGGGCGGCTCGCCACGGGGGCGGGGCTTTTTCGGGTAAGGATCCGTCCAAGGTGGACCGCTCCGGAGCCTACGCAGCACGGTGGGTTGCCAAGAACGTGGTGGCTGCCGGTGCGGCCCGACGGTGCGAGATCCAGGTCGCCTATGCCATAGGTGTGGCCCGGCCGGTCTCGGTCATGGTGGAAACGTTCGCGACCGAGGCGGTCGACCCCGAATCGATCTCCCGCGCCATCACCGAGATCTTCGACTTGCGTCCTGCGGCGATCATCGCCGATCTCGATCTGCGCCGGCCATGCTTCCGCCAGACCGCCGCGTACGGGCACTTCGGCCGATCGGAGAAGGAGTTCTCGTGGGAGGCGTGCAACCGGGTCGACCAACTGAAGTCGGCACTGGGGCTGTAGTCCGCACCGTCCGGATCCTGGTCGACGTCCTCGGCGTCGATCGCGAGTTCGACTACCGGTTGCCCGACTCCCTGGGCGAGGTGGAGGTCGGGACGATCGTACGGGTGCCCCTGGCAGGTCGCCGGGTCAGGGGGTGGGTGACCTGCCTCGATTCGGCGCCGCCCGACGGGGTCGTTCTCAAGGAGGTCCTGGGGGTGGTGGGCTGCGGGCCGGCACCCGAAGTGATCGAGCTGGCACGGTGGGCTGCCTGGCGCTGGGCGGGACGCCGGCCCAGGTTCCTCCGAACGGCCTCACCGGAGCGGGTGGTGCGGACGGTTCCGGCTCGCCCATCGCAGCCGGCGCTGGCAGCTCGATTCCAAGGCTCGGTGCTGCGGGTCCCCCCTGCGGCAGACGGTCTCGGGGAAGTCCTCCCTTGGGTCGGGGAGTGGATGGGGCACGGCGGATCGGTCCTCCTTCTGGTTCCTGCCCTCGAACGGGTCGAGCCGGTGGCACGCCGTCTCAGGGAAAAGGGGTTCCCTGTGGCGATCACGCCGCGCGGGTGGTCGGAGGCGGCGAGCGGGACCCGGGTGGTGATCGGGAGCCGAGCAGCAGCCTGGGCACCGGCACCCGCCCTGTCGGGGGTGGTGGTGCTCGACGCTCACGACGAGGCGTACCGGGAGGAAAGAGCACCCTGCTGGAACGCGGTGGTGGTCGCCGAGGAGCGTGCCCGACGTGGCGGCGTGCCGTTCCTCGCAGTGTCGCCATGCCCGACGGTGGAGCTGCTGGAGGGCCGGGACCTGCATACCGTGTCGCGCTCGGAGGAAAGGGCGGGCTGGGCCCCCCTGCTGGTGGTGGACATGGGGCGATCCGATCCTGCTCAGGGGCTCTATTCCGAGCAGCTCGTCCGGCTTCTCTCCGAAGCCGACCGGCGCCCGGGCGCCCAAGTGCTCTGCGTCATCAACCGGCGCGGCCGATCCGGCTTGATCGCCTGCGGGAGCTGCCGCGCCCTGATGCGCTGCGAGGGATGCGGGGGACCGGTGGCCGAGGTATCGGAGGGACTGCGGTGCAGGGTGTGCGGCACGACTCGTCCGCTGATCTGCTCGGGATGCGGTTCGACCTCGGTCCGGCGCCTCCGGCCGGGGGTGAGCCGGGTGGCCGAGGAGCTGTCCGCTCTCACCGGAGCGCGGGTGGAGGAGGTGTGGGGCGACAAGCGTACGGAGGGTGGACCGGTTGCCGGGTCGGCAGTGGTGGTGGGTACCGAGGCGGTTCTCCACCGGGTCCCTTCGGCTGGGGTGGTCGCCTTTCTCGATTTCGACCGGGAGCTGCTCGCTGCGCGGTTCGGAGCAGCGGAGCACGCCTTGTCGTTGCTGGCTCGCGCGTCGCGGGTGGTTGGCGGACGGTCGGCACGAGGGAGGGTTCTGGTGCAGTCCCGGATGCCTGACCACGAGGTCATTTCCGCCGTCCTCCATTCGGATCCCTCGATCGTCGCCGCCGACGAGCGGGCCCGGAGGTTCGAGCTCGGCCTCCCTCCCTTCGGCGCTCTGGCACTGGTGTCGGGCGAGGGGGCTGGAGAGATGCTGGGCCTAAAGGAACCGGAAACCGGTGCGGGAGAGGCCGTGGCACTGGCGGGGGGCCTGGAGTCGTCGGAGATCGCTCCCGGCCGGTGGCTTGTCCGAGGTGCGAATCACCGCGTTCTGTGCGACGTGATCTCGTCGGTGAGGGGCGATGGAGGGGGCCGGCTGCGTATCGAGGTCGATCCGGTCGACGTGTAGTTTTGGGAGCATGTCCACCTTCACTATCCGTGTCTTCGGTGACCCGGTCCTGAAGACCCGCGCCCGGGAGGTGGACAACATTGACGGCAAGGTGGCCAAGCTGGCCGAGTCGATGATCGAGACGATGTACGCGGCGCCCGGGGTAGGGCTGGCTGCCACCCAGGTGGGGGTGGACAAGCGCCTGTTCGTCTACGACGCAGGGGACGGGCCGACCACCATCGTCAATCCAGCGATAACCGAGTCGTCCGGCGAGTGGGAATTCGAGGAGGGCTGCCTTTCGGTGCCAGACCTGCACTGGCCGATCATCCGCCCCAAGGAGGTGCACCTCACCGGCGTGGACCTTGACGGCAATCCGGTCTCCCTCGATGCCGACGAGTTCCTGGCTCGGGTGTTCCAGCACGAGGTGGACCACCTGGATGGGATCCTTCTTGTCGAGCGGTTGGATGAAGACCTGCGCAAGGACGCGATGCGCACCTTGCGGCAGCGGGCACTCGACTGGCACGGGTAGCTTTTCTAGGCACGCCGGAGGTGGCAGCCACGGCCCTCGCCTCGCTGGTGGACGGGGGACACCAGGTGGTAGCGGTGGTAACCCGTCCGGATCGGCGCCGGGGCCGGGGTGGCGGTATCGACCCCAGCCCGGTGAAGGAGGTGGCGACGACCCACCGTCTCCCGGTGTTCCACCGGGCCGCCGAGGTGGTCGGATCGGGTGCCGAGATCGGGGTGGTGGTGGCCTACGGGAGCATCATCAAGCCCGAGGTTCTCGCAGCGCTCCCGATGGTGAACCTCCACTTTTCCCTGCTTCCACGCTGGCGCGGAGCGGCTCCGGTGGAGCGGGCCATCCTGGCGGGAGATGCGGAGACCGGGGTGTGCCTAATGGAGGTGGTTCCCGAGCTCGACGCCGGAGGGGTGTACATGCGGGAGAAGCTCCCGATCGGCCCGGACGAGAGCGCCGCCGAGCTTAGGGAGCGGCTCGGAGAGATCGGCAACCGGCTTCTCGGCGCGGCCCTGTCCGACCTCCCCGGCTCCCTGGGTGCCCCGAAACCGCAAGCCGGCGAGCCGACCTGGGCGGACAAGATCAGTCTCTCCGAGCTGAGATTGGACTGGTCACGGCCCGCCGCCCAGCTTGCCCGGGTGGTCCGGGTGGGGCGCGCCTGGGCTGTCTTCCGCGACCAGCGACTTGTGGTGTGGCGCGCCCGGGTCGTCGCCGGAGATTCGGTCGGGCAACCCGGCCTCCTGGACGGCGTGCGGGTGGGCACCGGGGATGGTGCTCTCGAGCTGATCGAGGTCCAGCCGGCCGGCAAACGGAGAATGGCGGCTAGCGACTGGGCGCGCGGCGTCCACGCTGGGACGGGCGAGTGCCTGGCTTAGGCTGATCGGATGTTGGAGCTTGGTCTCGACGGGGTGGTGATTGCGCCGTCCATCCTGTCGGCGGACTTCGGTGCGCTCGACGCTGCGGTCGATTCGATTGCTGCCGATGCGGACTGGGTTCACGTGGACGTCATGGACGGGCATTTCGTGCCCAATCTCACTATCGGTCCGCCGGTTGTAGCTGCCCTTCGCCGGCACAGCGCAGCCTTTCTCGATTGCCACCTGATGATGACCAATCCGGGGGATTACCTGGAGGCGTTCGCCGCAGCCGGTGCCGATAGCTGCACCATCCACATCGAGGTCGGCAATACCGCCGCGCTGGTGGGGCAAGCGCGGCGGCTGGGCATAGGAGTGGGGCTGGCCGTCAACCCGGAGACGCCTTTTGAGAGGGTGGCTCCGTTTGTCGGGGCGGTGGACCTGCTTCTAATCATGACCGTGCACCCCGGTTTCGGAGGCCAGAGCTTCATGGAGGAGGTGGTTCCCAAGGTTGCCCGGGCGCGTTCTGCCGTCGAGGCGGCTGGTTCCGCCACCCTCATCGAGGTGGATGGGGGAATCGACGTCGTCACCGCTCCCGTGGTCGCCCGGGAGGGAGCTCGGGTTTTCGTCGCCGGGTCAGCCGTCTTCGGCCGGCCCGATCCCGGCCAGGCTTGCAGGGACCTGCGTGCTGCCGCCGCCCAGGCTGTGGTCGCAGGGCGATGGTGATCCCCCCCGCCTCTCTTGCACGATTGACCCTGGTGTGGGCCTGGTGATTTCTCTGACGCTCGAAGCCGCCGGTTCGTTCGGGGCGTTGTGATGGGGGGGTCCGAGCCGATGGCCCTCGCCCTCGCTGAGGCAGAGGCAGTGCGGGCCACGACCTCTCCGAATCCCTGGGTGGGTGCGGTGGTGTGGGGACCGGAGGGGGAGGTGTCCCGAGGGGCGACCAGCCCGCCGGGCGGTCCTCACGCCGAGGTGGTGGCTCTGGAAAAGGCGGGGGAGGCCGCCCGCGGAGCGACCCTCTACGTCACGCTGGAGCCCTGTTCCCACTTTGGGCGGACCGGTCCGTGCACCGAGGCGATCATCAAGGCGGGGATCGCCCGGGTGGTGGTCGGGGTCGAGGACCCCGACCCGCTGGTGGCGGGTTCCGGAATCCGAGCGCTGCGGGACGCCGGGATCGCCGTGGAGGTGGGCGACCGGGAGGGCGAGGTAAGGGAGCTGCTTGCCGCCTACCTGAAGCACCGGCGGACCGGGTGTCCGTGGGTAGTGCTCAAGCTGGCGGTCACTCTGGACGGGCGGATTGCCGCTCCGGACGGGTCGTCGAAGTGGATCACCGGTCCCGAGGCGCGCCAGGATGCCCACCGTCTCCGCGCGATCTCGGATGCATTGCTGGTGGGAGCCGGGACGGTACGGGCCGACGATCCGGAGCTGACCGTGCGCTTTTCGCAATCTCTTCCCGGTGCCACGGGCGAGGTGCCGGGAGCCCCGGGGCGCCAGCCGCTCCGGGTCGTGCTGGGGAAGGTCCCCCCGGGCGCCCGGGTGGCGCCCGCGTTGGAGATGGGCGGAGAGCTTTCCGGTGTCCTGAGGGAGCTGGGGGGTAGGGGTGTCCTCCAGCTTCTCGTCGAGGGGGGGGCGTCGGTCGCCCACCGGTTCCACGCAGAGGGTTTGGTGGACCGGTACGTGATCTACTGCGCCCCGGCGCTCATGGGGGGGGACGACGCCCGGCCGATGTTCTCCGGAGCGGGTGCGCCGACCATGGCAGATCTTTGGCGGGGACGGTTCGTGTCGGTCGGCAGGCTCGGTGAGGACCTCCGCATCGAGTTGGCGGCGGTTTGCTAGCAGTCGCCCGGGGCCTCAACCACTCCCGGAGCAGGGTTCCCAGTAGGGGATCTCGGCCTCAACCACTCCCGGAGCAGGGTTCTCAGCAGCCGGTCTCCGCGTGGGAGGATAGGGGGATGTTCACTGGGATCGTCGAGGAGGTCGGGACGGTTTCTGCCCGCGATGGTGGTCACATCGTGATCGATGCGGTCAAGGTTCTCGGATCGACCAAGGTGGGCGACTCCATCGCGGTCAATGGGTGCTGCCTCACGGTTACCGAGCTCGGCTCGGGGTGCTGGGCCGCCGACGCGGTGGAAGAGACTCTCTCCCGGACGACCGTGGGTGATCTCCGCCCGGGCGACCGGGTGAACCTCGAGCGGCCCTGCCAGCCAAGTGGGAGGTTGGGTGGGCATATCGTCCAGGGGCACGTCGATGGGGTGGGGACGGTTCGGGCGACCGATCCGCTCTTCTCGGTCGACCTCCCCGCCGGTCTTTCCCGTTACGTGGTGGAGAAGGGCTCGATCGCCATCGAGGGAGTCAGCTTGACGGTGGCGGCGGTCGACGGCCAGAGCGCTGGCGTCGCCCTCATACCCCACACCCGGGAAGTGACCGTCCTCGGGACAAGGAGCCCCGGGGATCGGGTGAACATCGAGGTGGATGTGGTGGCCAAGTATGTCGAAACGTTGCTCGGGGCATACGTGCCCAAGCAGGAAGGCCCAAGGTGATCCAGGTAGACATGGAAGCGTCCGCGTCCCGAGGGGGGCGGCGATGAGAACGACCGACATCGGAGAGGCGGTGGCTGACTTCGCTCGTGGGGAGATCCTGGTGGTGGTGGACGACGAGGATCGCGAGAACGAGGGCGATCTCATCATGGCGGCAGAGTTCGCCACCCCGGAGAAGATCGCCTTCTTCCTGGCCCACACCTCCGGTCTGATCTGCGTTCCCATGACCGGTGACCGTCTGGACCAGTTGGGCATCCCCCTAATGGCCGAGGTCAATACCGAGGCGCAGCGGACTGCTTTCACCATATCGGTGGACTACCGTCACGGGACCACCACCGGGATCTCTGCGGGGGACCGCTGCGCGACTATACGCGCCCTGATCGAACCGGCCACTCGACCCGAAGACCTCGCCAAGCCTGGACACATATTCCCCCTCCGCTACCGCGAAGGGGGAGTGCTGAAACGCGCTGGCCACACCGAGGCGTCGATCGACCTCTGCCGCGCAGCACGTCTCTATCCTGCCGGGATACTTGCTGAGGTGGTGAGTGAGGACAAGCAGAACATGGCGCGCGGGTCCGAGCTGGAGGCATTCGCGGAGAAGTACGGGCTTCCCCTCATCACCATCGCCGATCTGATCAGGTACCGCCATCAGAAGGACAAACTGGTGCGCCGGATCGCCGAGGCGACGATTCCGACCGAATTCGGCGACTTCACCTGCTATGCATACGAATCGGTTCTCGACGGGGAGCACCATCTGGCCTTGGTGTCCGGCCGGGTCGAGGGGGCCGAGAACGTGCTGGTGCGGGTCCACTCGGAGTGCCTGACCGGCGATGTCTTCGGATCGCGCCGCTGCGACTGCGGGCAGCAGCTCCATTCAGCTCTGGAGATGGTTGCCCGGGAAGGCAGCGGGGCAGTGGTCTACCTGAGGGGGCACGAAGGGCGTGGTATCGGCATCGCCCACAAACTGCGCGCCTACCTTCTCCAAGACCGGGGTCGTGACACGGTGGACGCGAACATCGAGCTGGGCCTGCCGGTGGATTCCCGCGAGTATGGCATTGGTGCGCAGATCCTGGTGGATCTGGGGATCACCACCATCCGCCTGATGACCAACAACCCGGCCAAGTACGGCGGGCTGGAGGGGTTCGGGCTGGAGATCGTGGAACGGGTCCCGCTGGTGTCGGTTCCCACCCCGGAGAACATCGACTACTTGAGGACCAAGAGGGAGCGGATGGGGCACCTCCTTGGCGATTTTCTGTAGGGTCTTCCATCGACTATGTCCACTGAGGATCAATCGATGATCTCCGCCGCTGAGATCGCCTCGGGCCCGTTCGCCGGCACCGGTGCACCGGTGGTGTGGGGAGATCCGAGGTCGGCCGGTCCCGCTGTGCGGATAGGGCTGGTGTGCGCCCGTTTCAACGGGGATATCACGCTGGCCCTCCTGGAAGGGGCCCGGGAGGCACTGGAGGCGTGCGGGGTACTTCCCGAGAACATCTCAGTGACATGGGTGCCGGGCGCCTTCGAGCTGCCTCTGGTGGCGCGGACTCTCGCGTGGACCGGCCGGTACCAGGCGCTGGTGTGCCTCGGGGCGGTGATCCGGGGCGACACCGGCCACTACGAGTTCGTTGCCGGCGAGTCGGCCGCCGGCATCCAGCGGGTCGCTCTGGACACCGGAGTTCCGGTGTCCTTCGGGGTACTGACCACGGAGAATCGCCAGCAGGCCGAGGACCGGGCTGGAGGTGCCGCCGGTAACAAGGGATACGAGGCAGCGATGACCGCTATCGAGACGGCGGACGTTCTGCGCCGCCTCGCCGAAGTCAAGCCGGGAGGCGAGGCTGAGTGACCCTCGCTCTGGTCCTCCCCAAGGGTTCCCTGGAGCGCTCCACACTGGAGCTCTTCGCCGCTGCCGATCTCGGGGTGACGCGAGCGTCGGAGGTCGACTATCGTGCCACGATCGATGATCCCAGGATCGGCGAGGTGCGGATCCTGCGCCCCCAGGAGATCCCCACCTATGTCGCGGAGGGGCTTTTCGATGTGGGAATCACCGGGCGGGACTGGATCGAGGAGACTGCATCCGACGTGGTGTCCCTCGGGGAGCTGAACTACTCGAAGGCGACATCCAGGCCGATCAAGCTGGTGCTGGCGGTGGGCGGCGGCTCTGGGTACCGGTCGGTGGAGGACCTGCCCGACGGGGTGCGGGTCTCCACCGAGTACCCGCGCCTCACCGAGCGGTACCTGGCGGATCGCGGAGTCAAGGCCACCGTCCTGCTTTCGTATGGAGCGACCGAGGCGAAGATACCGGAGATCGCCGATGCGGTGGTGGAGATCACCGAGACCGGCCGCGCGCTGAAGGCGGCGGGCCTCAGGATCGTCGACGTGGTGCTCGAGTCGAGGACCGAGTTGATCGCCAACGTCGCTTCCGCGTCCGATCCGGACAAGCGCCACGCCATGGACCAGGTACTCACCCTCCTGACCGGCGCGCTGGAGGCGCGCGGCAAGGTCCTGGTCAAGCTCAACGTCTCCGCCGAGAACCTGGACGCGGTTCTCGGTGTGCTTCCTTCCATGAAGTCCCCGACGGTGTCCGCGCTCTACGGGAGCCAGGGCTACGCGGTGGAGACGGTGGTTCCCAAGGACCGAATCAACGTCCTGATCCCGGAGCTGTCCGATCGAGGGGCCACCGACATCCTGGAGATCCCCCTCTCCAAGATCGTGCATTGAACCACCGCGGTGCTCCGGGTCCCCAGGAGGGGCGACTCACTCCTGCCAGCGCTCCGGGTCCCCAGGAGGGGACTGTGATCGGCTACGACGAGAAGCGCGGGCTCGGGGTGATCGAGCTCACCGGGGGTCGCCACCTGGCCTTCCACGCCACCAGCGTGACCGACGGCTCGCGCCGGGTGGAGCCCGGTTCCCGGGTCGCCTGCACGATCGGTCCCGGGCATCTCGGGGACTGGGTCGCGGTTAGCGTGGCGAAGATTCCTCCTGGCCGGTAGCGGGCGCTCCCTCTCCCTCGGTAACCACGGTTCCGCTATCTCCGTCCGGGGTTCGCTGAATCTGAACGAATGCCACCCGGATCTGGGCCAGCGCGTCGAGCATTTCGGGCTCGTGGGTCCCCAACCGGCCAGCAAGGCCCTCGACCAGTGCCCCCAGTGCATCGATGGCCAGGCGCGCCTTCTCCAGGGCTGGTGGCCGTGCCGACAGGTAGACGGCAGCCAGCTCGAAAAGCCCGTAGCAGTGGTTGACGACGATATCTTCGGCAGGAGCTTCGAGGAGATGGCGTTGCGCCTCTTCGAGGTGGCGGAGGGCTTCCTCGCGTTCCTCGGGGGTGGGTTCCCGTTCCCCCGCCCCGGCGGCAGCACCCGGACCGCCAGATCTGCTCGGCCCGCCAGGTCCGTCCGGTCCAGTTTGCCCGGGTGCAAAAGCACCTCCGGGCGGGGGCGAACTCGGTGGCCGGATCGGCCTTTCTCCTCCAGGTGTCCACAGCGTGCTCATGGGTGATACCCTAAACGAGACAACCGAGCTGGGAAGCAGGGGCCTTCCGGGGTCCCCACCTGGGTAGCAGGAATCAGGGGCGCGGTGACGGCACAGGCCGGCATTGCGGCTCCCGTACCACGGCGACCGGGTAACACCGTAAGGAGCCCTGAGGGGCAGGTGGTGCTTCCCTGCACGCCTGCTCCTTTTTCGCGTGGCGACCCGTTCAGGTCGACGGGAACGGCGCCGGCAGCGGACAGTGGGGACGACCCACGAGGAGTTCAAGAGAAAGGAACAACGCGCATAGCTGCAAGTGGAAGTGACGATCCCCGGATCAACACGGAGATTGACGCGGGCCAGGTACGCCTGATCGACCGGAACGGTGGTCAGGTGGGGATCGTGCCGATATCCAAGGCTCTCTCCATGGCGCGGGAGCAGGATCTGGACCTGGTCGAGGTGGCGGCACAGGCGTCGCCCCCGGTTTGCAGGTTGATGGACTACGGGAAGTTCAAATTCGACGAAGCACAGAAGGCGAAGGAGTCTCGCCGCCGGGCATCGCACTCGACAATCAAGGAGATGAAGTACCGACCCAAGATCGGTGGGGGTGATTACGAGACCAAGACCCGGCAGGTGACTCGGTTCTTGGAGGAGGGTCACAAAGTCAAGGTGACGATCATGTTCCGGGGGCGGGAGGTGAACCACCCCGAATTGGGGCTGAAGATCCTGGAGCGCATCGCCGAGCAAGTGGACGGGACCGCCAAGGCGGAGTCCACCCCGAAGCTGGACGGTCGGAACATGACCATGGTGCTCTCGCCGTCGAAGCGCAAGGACAAGAACGAAGAGTGAGGAAGAGGATCCAACGATGCCGAAGATGAAGACACACAGGGGAGCCGCCAAGCGGTTCAAGACGACCGGGACGGGCAAGTTGCTCCGGCGCCAGGCTTTCCGGTCGCATCTCCTGGAGAAGAAGCCGTCCAAGCGGACCCGGCGTCTGCAGTCGCAGGTGGGAGTCGCTGCGCAGGACGTTCGTGAAGTTAAGCGCCTTTTGGGAAGGGGTTGACATGGCACGCGTCAAGAGATCGGTGCACGGACGCAAGCACCACCGCGCCGTCCTCGCCGCCGCTAAGGGCTACTACGGGAACAAGAGCCGCACGTTTCGTTCGGCCAACGAGCAGCTCATGCACTCGGGGCAGTATGCCTACCGGGACCGCCGCCGCCGCAAGGGCGACTTCCGTCGACTGTGGATCCAGCGGATCAACGCTGCGTGCCGGGCGAACGGGACCAGCTATTCGAAGTTCATCGCCGGACTGCACCAGGCGGGGGTGGAAGTGGACCGCAAGGTGCTCGCCGACCTGGCTGTGAACGATCCCCAGGCTTTCGCCGGGCTGGTGGCGGTGGCGGCTTCGGCCGACGCCCCTGAGACCTCCGGCGCGCCGGCTGTTGCCGAGGCGGCCTCCCCGACCACGGCAGCGGAGGCATCCTGACCCAGGCGGCTCTCGGGTGGCGGCATCAGAGGGTCCGGCGGCTGCATCGCCTGCTCCGTCGCCGGACGATGCGCGCAGCGGCGAGCGCATTCGTAGTCGAAGGATTCAAGTCGATCGGCGTTGCTCTCGACGCGGGCCTGGTGCCCGAGTCCCTATACCTCTCTCCCGACGCGATGGCCGATACGCGGGTTGCCGCTCTGGTGGAGCGGGCACATGGCGCCGGATCGGCCGTCTTCACCCTGGGGACCGGCGTTCTCGAAAGGGTCAGCGACACGGTCACCCCGCAACCGGTCCTGGCTGTGATGCGATTCGTCGACGTGCCCCTGGACGAGGTATGCACCGGCGTTCGGGAAACTGTGGCCCTGGTGGTGGTGTGCGCGGACGTGCGGGATCCGGGCAATGCGGGCACCATCGTGCGGTCGGCGGCGGGGGCGGGGGCCCGCGCAGTGATTTTCTGCGAAGGGTCGGTAGACCCGTACAATCCCAAGACAGCCCGTTCCTCGGCGGGGGCGCTTTTCCAGGTGCCGTTGGCATTGGGGGGCGCTCCGGATGCAGTTCTCGCCGCGCTGGCAACGGCCGGATTCCGCTTGATCGGAGCGTCTGCCCACGGCGGGACCGATTACTCTCACTGCGATCTGGGCGGTCGTGTCGCGATCGTGGTTGGAAACGAGGCGTGGGGGGTCGACCCGGCGGTGGCGGCGCTACTGCACGACCGGATAACCATTCCTCTGAGTTCAGGTGTGGAGTCGCTCAACGTGGGCATGGCTGCAGCGATCCTGTGCTTCGAGGCAGGGAGGCAGAGACGGGAGCAGGCGACCCTTTCCGGGGGAAGCAGCGTGGCAGGGGCAGCCTGACATGGCATCTGCAGCCGAAGAGTTGGTCGTCGAGATCGGATCGTTGGCGGCCTGCGATCCTTCCTCGATCGTCTCGCTGGAGGAACTGGGGAAGCTGGAAGATACCCTCCTCGGCAAGCGGTCCCGACTGTCGGAGATCAAGCAGGCGCTCGGCTCCCTGCCTCCCGAAGAACGCAAATCGGTTGGAAAGGCGCTCAACGAGGCACGCATGTCGCTCAGCGACATACTGGCAGCGCGGCGCTGCGTACTGGAAGACGAGGAGGTTCGAAGGGTACTCTCCTCCGAGCGGATGGACCTCACCGAGGTGCTGGGCACGCCGCAGGTCGGTCACCTAAACCTGGTCAGCCAGACTCGCGACCAATTGGAGGACGTCTTCGCTGGGATGGGCTTCTCGGTGGCCGAGGGGCCCGAGGCGGAGACCGACTGGTTCAATTTCGAGGCGCTAAACATTCCTCCGGACCACCCGGCCCGGTCGATGTGGGACACACTTTTCCTCGATGTTCCGGGTACTCTGATGCGGACCCACACCTCCCCGGTACAGATCCACCTCATGGTCGAGCAGGGGCCCCCGATCTACGCGGTGATGCCGGGTCGTACCTACCGCAGGGAGACCCCCGACGCCCGCCACCTGGCCACCTTCCACCAGATCGAAGGACTGGTGGTGGATCGGTCGATCACCTTCGCCGATCTCGCCGGGACAATCGAGGAGTTCACCACTGCCTTCTTCGGTTCGGACATCCATTCGCGCCTGCGCCCCTCCTATTTCCCGTTCACCGAGCCGTCGGCGGAGTTCGAGATCACCTGCGCCATCTGCGGAGGTGCGGGCTGCCGCACCTGCTCGCACACCGGATGGATCGAGCTAGGCGGTTGTGGCATGGTCGACCCCGCTGTCTTCGATGCGGTTGGGATCGATCCTGAGGAGTGGTCCGGCTTCGCCTTTGGCTTCGGTCTCGACCGCTGTGCCCAGATGCGCCATTCGATAGCCGACATGCGGGTGCTCATCTCCAACGACATCCGTTTCCTGCGGCAGTTCTGACCATGACCGCTTGCCCCTTCCGTAGTCCGATGAATCCGTCTGTCAAGGAGAGCCCTGAGTCGTGAAAGTCCCACTTTCCTGGCTGAAGGATTACCTCCCGATCGATCTCGATCCCGCCGAGATACGTACCCTTCTTGATGACCTGGGGTTGGTGGTGGAGGGGATGGAGGTATTCGGCGACAGGTTGGATGGGGTAGTGGTGGCCCAGGTGGAGGAGATCGCGGCCATCGAGGGTGCCGACAAGATCCGCCGGGTGGTGGTAGACGCCGGTCCCATAGGGGCGGTGCAGGTGGTGTGCGGCGCTTGGAACTTCGCGGTGGGGGACCGGGTACCCCTGGCGACGGTCGGGGCCGTACTTCCTGGCAATTTCGCCATTGCGGCGCGGAAGATGAAAGGGGTTACCTCCTACGGCATGCTGTGCTCCGGGCGGGAGCTGGGACTCTCCGAGGACGCGGCGGGGATCATGGCGGTCGATCCTGCTGCTCCGCTAGGTGCGCCGCTGGCCGATTTCCTGGGTCTGGCGCCCGATGTGGTGTACGACATCGCGGTCGAGGGCAATCGGCCCGACGCATTGTGCATCACCGGGATCGCTCGCGACCTGGCTGCCCGGACCGGGGTGCCCCTCTCGCTTCCCGGTATGTCCGCGCCTCTTCTTGGCGGGCCTCATGTCGAAGAGGGAGCTGCCCGGGCCACCGCGGCTCCTGCCAGTGGCGCCGCTTCGGCCACCGTATCCGTTGAGTGCCCGGATCTCTGCGATCGCTTCGGCGCCTGGGTGATCGAGGGGATCACCGTCGGGCCCTCCCCCCAGTGGATGCAACAGAGGCTTACCAGGGCGGGAATGCGGCCGATCAACAACGTGGTCGACGTGTCGAACTACGTGATGCTCGAGCTGGGGCAGCCCAACCATCCCTACGATCTGGCTCGCCTCCCCGGTGGGGGTCTGGTTGTGCGGGTCGCCTCGCCCGGCGAGAAGCTGGAGACCCTGGACGGGGCGGTGCGGACACTGGGACTGGATCTCCAGGGCAACCCCGGTCCGGCAGACTGCGTCATCTGCGACGCTTCCGGTGGAGTGGTCGGGATCGCCGGGATCATGGGGGGTGCCTCCTCGGAGATCGATGGCACCACTACAGCGGTGCTGCTGGAGGTGGCGCACTTCGCTCCGATGGCCATCGCGCGCACATCCAAGAGGCTGGGACTGCGCACCGAGGCGTCGGTACGCTTCGAACGGGGATGCGATCCGGCCGGGATCGAGCGGGCCGCTGATCGTTTCGCAGCGCTGCTCTCCGAGATCGCCCCACCTGGAAGCACACCCAGGGTAACCGCCCGGGTGGGCAGCGCATTGGGCTCCCCTCCCCCCCCGGGCATCCTCCGCTTGCGGACGGACCGGGTGAACGCGCTGCTCGGCACCACGCTCGCCACCGCCGAGGTGGCCCGCCATCTGGAATCGATCGGGTTCGCCGGCTCGCCGGTGGCCGAAGGATCGTCCGGTGGCGTTCTCGAGGTAAGGGTGCCGACCTTCCGTCCCGATTGCGAGCGGGAGATCGACCTGATCGAAGAGGTCGCTCGCCTCCACGGCTATTCGTCGATCCCCCGAGCGAAGCTGGCGATCACCCGTGCCGGTGGGCTGAGCCAGTACCAGAGGGAACGCCGCCGCCTGCGTGACGCGGTGGCCCACGCGCTGGGGGCCTGCGAGGCGTGGACGCCGTCGTTCCTCGGGCCGGGCGACAACGAGAAGGCTGGATTCACCGGGCGCCAGGTCGCCGTAACCAACCCTGTTGCCCGTGAGGAGTCGGTCCTTCGCCGCTCGATGCTTCCCGGCATGCTTCGGGCGCTCGCCCACAACACCGGTCACCGCAACCCTTCTATCCGCCTGTTCGAGATCGGGCATGTGTTCCGGGCCAACGACGACGATCCGGACCTGGTCCCCGACGAGTGGGAGAAGATGGCGGTCCTTTTCGCGCAGGAGGACGGGGAAGGCCGGGACGAAGGTGTGGAGGCCGCCGTCACCGCCTGGCGGACTGTCGTGGAGGTACTGCGGCTGGACCACTTAGTGCTGCGGGTACCGTCAGCGGGCGGGGCGATTCCTGGCCTTCACCCGATGCGGGCTGCCCGTATCGAGGCAGCCGGCAAGGTGGTCGGGGTGCTCGGCGAGGTCGACCCGGCGGTTGCGGCCGCCTTCGGCTGCCCGGGGCGCAGGATCGGGTGGATCGAGGTGTTCCTGGGGTGGGAGTCGTCGGCGGGACGATCCACCGACGAGGGGACCGGGATACTTGGCAGTGTTCCCCGGCGGCCTCTGGCGGCGCGCATCCCCTCGGTGCTGCCATCGGCCGACTTCGATCTCAGTTTCGTGGTGGACGACTCGTGGAGCGCAGGATCGGTGTGCGAGACATTGCAGAGTGCAGCGGGTGAGCTGGCCAGCCGGGTGGAGCTTTTTGATGTGTTCCGGGCAGAAGTGGAGGCGGGGACGCGAAGTCTGGCGTTCCGGATCCGGTTGGAGCCCACGGACGCGACGCTGACCGACGCAGAGATTGGCGCGGTGCGCAAGAGGTGCATCGACGCGGTGATGAAGGAGCACGGCGCGGTCTTGCGGGGATGAAGGTGCCGACGGTCCCGCTCACGGCGCATGGCACCGAGCGGTCGGGACTACTCGACCGCCCTACCGCCGAAATTCAGGAGTGGCGTCTGCGAATCGGCCTCGGCAGGCGGGACGATCTTCGGTGCGAAGCCACCGTGTCGCCGGATCGCTTCGTCCAGGGGCTAGAAGAAATCGATGGCCATGGACACCGCCGGGTTTATGAGCCTACCGGGGGCAATGTCACCACGCAGTAGTAACCGGGAACGCCCGCAGCGCCGGGTCGTCGGTCAGCAGCGTCACATTCTCGATGACCGCTTGGGCGGCCAGCAACCTGTCGAAAGGGTCGCGGTGGTCGACCGCGAAGCTCCCCGCCAGGAGGGCATGAGCGGAGGTGATCTCCAATTCGTGTGCGTCCATCTCTTTCAGCTGATCGCTCCATCGAGCGATCAGCGATGCTGCCGTGGGCAGCCTTCCCAGGCGGTGCTTGGTGGCAACCTCCCACGCCGATGCGGCCGATACGAGCAATCGGGTCGAACGGTCCTCGATGATCCGTTTCGATCGGCGGGAAAGCCTTGCTGGATCAGCCTGGGCAAAGAGAAGGGTATGGGTGTCGAGCAAGTATCTCATTGCCCCCATGCGTCCAGCTCGTCCTCGGGCAATGGGGTGAAGAAGGAGTCGGGGATTTCCAAGGTCAGGAATCCGAGTTTCCGGTGCCCTTCACGGGGAAGGGGAACCAGCATGGCGCAGGGCTCCTTGCCCCGGGCGATCACGATCTCCTCTCCGGACTCGACTTCGACCAGGAGCTGGGACAGCCGGGTCTTCGCCTCGTGAACCGTCACTATCCTCGTCGCCATGAAAGCCATGTTAGCTAATTCAGATTAGCTAAGCTGACGAGGCTGCTTGACCATGGTCACGTCCGAAGCTCGCGCTTGGTTGCAGCTCCTCAATCCCACCCCGGCTGCGAATCGCCGTGCAACACGTATGGATCCAGGTCGGCACCATTGGGCCAAGTGGGGGCGCCGCCCCAGGGGGGATCGACGTACACCGCAGAGAACAGCTCGGGGTCGTCGCGCAGCGTTTGGTAGAGCGGTCCGGTGAGGAGAGGGCCCACGTCGACGTCCCGAATCGAGCCATCGTTGAAACCGATCCGGATCACATGATCGTGCAGGACCTCGGCGGACGTTACGAGAATCATCGAGTTTCCCCTCTCCTCGGGATCGAATATCGGTGGCAACGAGCCTGGCTCGGTCCCTCACTCATCGTGCTATCCCGGTGGTTGACTGAATCGCTTCACGGCTGAGTGCGGGAAGGCGCTCCAGGGGCTGTCCGGCCGATGCCCTGTCCCAATTGGCAAGCAGGGCTTCACGGTTCTCCCCGACCCAGGCGGCGACCAGCCGTCCCTGGTGCGCGGGGAGGGCGCCGTCGACCACCGCTCCGCTGGAGATGGCGACGGCTGCAGCGCGGTCCTGGTGATAGACGTGAACGTGGGGCTGACCCACATCGTGGCCGTGCATGACGATCCCCATTCCCTCGAAGCTGGCGACACGCGGCATGATCGCTCACCCGTCGGCTTCGCCGTCTTCCCCGAAGCTCTCCAGGGCATCGAGCATCCGGGGCCCCATCCACATGAGTCCGGCGGTGATGGCGGTGACCGGCAGATTGCCCAGGAAGGAGTAGACCACCTCCGACCGGTCCTCTTCCGCAGGGTCCGCCACCTGGACCGAACCGCAGGAAGGACCTTCCTCGAGCAGCTCTTCGACAGTCTCGAAGCAGCGCGCGACCAGCTCGTAGGGAAAAGGTTCCTCCGCGGCTACCTCACCCACCATCTCCGCCAGCCGGGCGAGGACGGTGCCGTCGGAAGGATGGTGGGCTTCCTGGTCGAAAAGCTCGGCGTAGGAGGGAATGAACTCGGGAACCTGAGAGAGGATGCGGGCCGCGATGGGGCTCGTGGCGAGGGGATGTTCGGTGATCGTGTCCATACCTCAATGTCTAGCAATGAAAAGACATGAAAACAAGAGAAAGATAGGAAATACTTCGAAACAGTGCCAGTGCTGGGAAATCAGCGGATTGCCAGGGCCAAGGACGTTCCCAGCCGGGCAACTTGAATAAGAATTATTAATGCTGTATAAATATAAGATGGCCGGCTCGATCAGAACCGCGGTGGTGGGCGCGTCGGGCTACGCGGGTGCCGAACTTCTCCGGCTGGCCGCAGGACACCCCGATCTCGATGTCGCCTACCTGGCGGCGGGAACCCGAGCCGGCGAGCAGGTGGGCTCGCTGTACCCGAGCCTGGAGCCCGCCTACCCGGCGACCACCATGGAGTCTTTCGACCCGGACCACGTCGCGGGATTCGATCTCGTGTTCTTCGCCATGCCCCACGGGGCCGCCATGGAACTGGTGCCCGAGGTGTTGCCAAAGGTGGGACGGGTGGTCGACCTCTCAGCCGATTTCCGCCTCACCGACCCGGCTGCGTACCCGCGCTGGTACGGGGAGCCTCACACCCACCCCGAGCTCTTGGCCGAGGCGGTGCTGGGCATCCCGGAAATATATCGGGACAAGATCAAGGAGGCACGGCTGGTGGCGGCGGCAGGATGCTACGTCACCGCTGCGGCACTGGGCCTGGCGCCCCTGGTCAGGTCAGGGATCATCGAGAGGCGGGGGGTGATCGTCGACGCGGCCAGCGGGATTTCCGGGGCCGGAGGATCGCCGTCGGCCACTACCCACTTCTCCTCGGCAAACGAGAACTTCTGCGCCTACGGGCTGCTCACCCACCGGCACACTCCCGAGATCGAGCAGGCCAGCGGAGCACAGGTGCTTTTCAAGATC
>JAKAWH010000036.1 GCA_021817065.1 Actinomycetes bacterium | reverse complement strand
TTCCGATCTCGAGTCACTCGGAGGTGGAACTCCTCCACCACGCCGGTGGTGTCGCCCATCGACACGGTATCGCCGATGCCGAACTGATCCTCGACCAGGAGGAAGAATCCTGAGAGGATATCCAGCACGATCCTCTGCGCCCCGAAGGCGAGGGCGGCTCCTATGACGGTGGCTCCGGCTACCAGGGGGGTGAGGTCGATACCGATGGTGCCCAGGATGGTGAGGAGCGCGATCACCCAGACGACCGCCTTCCACAGGCTGGCCAGGGTTTGGGCAAATGTTTCCAGCCTCTGGGGGGCTCGGGAGGAGGCTCGGGCCATATGCCGGCCCATCGGTGCCGCCACTCGGCGGGCGATCCGGGCGCCCAGGCGCCCGGCCATCCAGGCTACCCCGGCGATCACAAGGATCTCAACTGGCCTGACCAGTATGAACTGGACGGTACGGGCCACCAGGTCACTCGCGCCCCAGTGGCGCACCAACTGGTAGAGGTAGCCGGTCGACGGAGCCTGGAATCCGACCGTCGGGGCGGCTGCGGAGAATGCCGCGAGTATCATCAGGGCATTATGTCGTCTCTGAGCGGGACCTGGCGCGCACACCCCCACGCTCGCCGGAGCGCTCCGGCGTGGGCCACCCGTCTCCTCCAGTTCGACGTGATGCTGGTCATGGGCGTGCTGGCGATGGCCGCTGTGGGCGCGGTGATGGTCTACTCCGCCACTCGCTACGAGCTTCTGGCTGCCGGCATGAGTCCCCACTACTGGGTGAAGAAGGACATCGTTTTCCTGGGCGCGGGCGCGGTGGTGATGGGAGTTCTTGCCTTCATTGACTACCACCACTGGGAAGCGATGTGGATGGTCGTTTTCGGTGCCACGTTTGCAGCCCTGCTGGCGGTGATGGTTCCGGGGATCGGCACCCACAACCTAGGGTCGACCCGCTGGATATCACTCGGGCCGTTTCAGTTCCAACCATCGGCCTTTGCCCCCTTGGTGTTCACTGTCGTCGCGGGTGCCCTGTGCGCCCGGGAGGAGGGGGCGTTGAGCTGGCGCACCCTGGGAGGGGTGGTTGCCATCGCCGGATTGACCATGGGGCTGGTGGCCAAGCAACCTGACCTCGGGAGCGCCATCGTGATCGGAGTGGTGGTGGCGGCGATCTTGGTGCTGGGTGGCGCCCGGGCCCGCCAGATCATATTTCTCGGGTTGGTGGCCGCGGCCGGTGCGTTCGCGGTGATCCACTTCGGGCTGCTGCACGGCTACCAGACCAGCCGGCTCACATCGTTTCTCCATCCCAACCAGCACACAAACTCCACCAACTACAACCTGGCCCAGTCCAAGATCGATATCGGGCAGGGGGGCCTATTCGGCAAGGGGCTATTCCACGACCGCCAGACCAACCTGCAGTACGTTCCAGAACAGCACACCGATTTCATTTTCACTGCAGTGGGAGGGCAGCTTGGATTCGTGGGGTCCAGCGCGGTGCTCGTGCTCTACGGTCTCATCGTCGTGCGGCTGTGGATGATCGCGCGCTCTGCTTCCGACAAGTTCGGGTCGTTGCTGGCGATCGGCGCATTCGCCCTGTTCTCTTTTTCGGTGTTCGAGAACGCCGGAATGACCATGGGAATCACGCCGATTACCGGAATTCCATTGCCCATGATGAGCTATGGAGGATCGGCAGACATTGCGTTCTTCGCGGCGATCGGAATTGCCCTCAACGTGGGAAGCCAGTCGCGGGGCCGCCTCTCTGCCCGGCAGGGCCCGACCCTGCTTGCCGGCCCCTCCGGTCTTCGATGAGCGGCGACACGGTGAGCGACACCGACAGTCCTCCGAGCATAGAAGAGGAAACCAGCGCGCCCGACGATATCGAAAGTCCCCTGGGTTCGGCAGAGGTAACCCCTGTGCCCGACGACCCCTCACGGGTGACCGCGCTGGCCGCGGTGACCGTCGACCTCCCGTCGGCCCATCCGGAGGTGGTCCTGAGAGAAGTCGATTCTCCCTGGCGGGAGCTGAGGTTCCGGATCGGGTACCCGGAGGGGATCGCCATGGCACACGCATGGCGCCGGATACCCTCCCTGCGACCGCTGACCCACGAAACATGGGTGGCGGTGATGCGGGAGATGGGGGTGACCGTCGAGGTCGTGCGCATCGTCGGTGTCGACAACGGGGTGTACTTCGCCGAAATGGAGATGGCGGGGGGCTCGCGCAGGTTCACTGTTCCATGCCGACCCTCAGATGCGATTACCGTTGCACTCCGGCAGGAATTTTCGGTACCCATCATGGTGTCCGAATCGGTTTTCGCGGCGGCCCGGCGGTGAGAGGGCCCGGCGGTGAGAGGGACCGGCGGTGAGAGGGACCGGGTTACCAAGGAAACGCGAGACCGTAGGAGGGGTGGCCCGGCGATGAGCACGGTCGAGTTGGAGGGCGAAGCGGAGAGACGCCCCCGGATTCCCAAGCCGCGCCGCCGCACCGAGCTGGGTCTGGTTCTGCTGGCGGACTTCGCGGTGGTGGGGGCCTACGTCCTGGCATCCCTCGGCGCCAGCGCGTCCATCCCCGGGAACGTGGCGCCGCTCATGGTCGCCATCGTCGGGCTCTCCCTCCTTGCACATCTGGCTACCCGCTGGCTTGCTCCCGATGCCGATCCAGTTCTGCTCCCGCTTGCAACGTTGCTCAACGGTCTGGGATACGTGATGATCACCCGTCTCGACCATCACCTGGCGGGACTTCAGGCGACTTGGTCGGCACTTGGAATCGTGGGCTACGTGATCGTCCTGGTGGTCGTACGATCATCGCGCGATCTGGACCGTTACCGGTACCTGCTGGCGCTCGGCGGTGGTCTCCTCATGCTCATGCCGTTGGTGCCCCATCTAGGGCAGAACATCAACGGCGCACGCCTGTGGGTCCGGCTCGGGCCGATCAGCTTCCAGCCGGTGGAGTTCGCCAAGATCGCACTGGCCATCTTCTTCGCCTCGTACCTGGTCGAAAAACGCGAGATGATGGCAACTCCCACCGTCCGGGTCGGCAATCGTCTGATTACCGATCCTCGCCCATTCGGCCCAGTGCTTCTCACCTGGGCGGTGTCACTGCTCATCATGACCGCCGAACGCGATGTGGGGTTCTCCACTCTTGTCTTCGCCATGTTCGTGGCGATGCTGTGGATGTCGACCGATAGGGTGCTGTTCCTCGTTCTTTTCGCGCTTCTCCTTGTGTTTGGAGCTTTTCTGGCGGCTCATCTATTTCCACAGGTTAACGAGCGGATCGCCAATTGGATCAATCCGTGGCCGCACGCCGCGTCGTCCGGCTACCAACCGGTGCAGGCCGAATACGCGATGGGTACCGGCGGAGTGGCGGGGACCGGGCTGGGTCTCGGGCACCCCGGGGACGTTCCCATCGCATACAGCGACTACATCTTCTCGTCGTTCGGCGAGGAGCTGGGTTTCATGGGGACCAGCATCATCGTGATGTCGTTCGCGCTCATCATGGGCTCGGGAATCCGCATCGCACTGCGGGCCAGGTCCGAGTTCGCCAAACTGCTGGCCGCCGGGTTGACGGTGACTATCTCACTCCAGGCATTCTTCATCATGGGCGGGGTGGTGCGCCTTCTGCCTTTCACCGGTCTGGCACTTCCGTTCGTCGCCTATGGAGGTTCCTCCCTTCTTGCCAATTACGTGCTGATAGCCCTCCTGATGCGCATCTCCGATGAGGCAGGCGGCTAATAAAGCAGAAGAGGCAGGCGAGGCAGTTGGCTAGGGTGGCAGCGGGCCTGGTTCCGGGTTCTGCTCGGGCTGAGGTTCTTGCAGCTCGCGAATCTCCTCCAGTGCCTCGCGCAGAGCACTGAGCCGGTCGGCCACACCGGTGGCACTGCCCTGGGGGAGGGATCGCTGCCACGATCGGAACATTTCCACCGCCTCACCCGCCGCCCTCTCCACCTCGTTGACGTCCTGCTCGAAGCCGACCATCATGCGGCGGCGAACCTCCCGAGGCTCCCTCTCCAGCGCGAGGAGGCGCCGGTCGATTCCAACCGCCACTGCCTCGAGCTCCCCGAGCACGCTCTCCCAGCCAACTTCCTTCCTCTTTCCCGTTGTCAGCATCCTCCGTACCGAGAGGTCGCCCGATGCGGGTACTCCCACGAAAAGGCTCTCGGCGGTGGCGCGAGCGGTCCGCAGTGCCAGCACGAGGCGACGGTGGAAGATAGCGGCTTGGGAGAGCGACCAGCGCCAGCGAAGGGGCGGTTTGAAAGCCGAGGACGGCGAGAGCAGGATCGGGCGGCGAAGCCGGCGAATGTAGACCCAAGCGAGGCCGCCGCCAGCGATGGACGGGACGGCGAGAGCGGCAAGCAGGTCAAGGAGGAGGTGGTCCATCAGAACGCCCGAATGCGACCCAGGTCCGGCGCGGCCAGGTTCGGCGCGGGACGGCGGGCATTTCTCACCCGGGCCAGCGTCTCTCGCGTTGCAGCGCGATCTCCGCCAGACGCCTCTGGACGGACAGCCCGGTGACCGGCGTGGTGCGTTTCCAGCTCCCTTCTGGTCCGAGCTCCCAGGACCAGGTATCGTCGGTGAGGTTGAGTTGGAGAATCTCGATAAGGCGCCCACGCAGGCTGGCGTCTTCCACCGGGACCATCACCTCCACCCGGTGATCGAGGTTGCGCTCCATCAAGTCTGCAGAACCGACCAGTACCTCGGGAAGGATGCCATCCGGGGCGGAGGAGTCCGGAAAGCGCCCGAAACAGAAGATGCGGGAATGCTCCAGGAAGCGTCCGACGATGGACCGGACCCTTATGTTCTCGGACAGGCCGGGGACGCCCGGACGCAACATGCAGATCCCACGCACGATGAGGTCGATGGGGACGCCCATCGACGACGCGCGGTAGAGCGCGTCGATGATGTCAGGGTGGGTCAGTCCGTTCACCTTGAGCACGATCCGTCCATCCGGCCCCCGTGCTCCTTGCTGGTCGATGAGCTCGATCACCCTTCCGTGGAGCATTGTGGGTGCGACCACGATCTTGCGGTACACATCGCGTCGCGAGTAACCGGTAAGGAAGTTGAAAAGCTCGGTGAGGTCGGCCCCCAGCTCTTCCGACGCGCTCAGCAATCCGATGTCCTCATAAAGGCGCGCGGTGGAGGCGTTGTAGTTGCCGGTGCCGATATGGCAGTAGCGCCGGATCCCTCCGTCCTCGGATCGGATGACCAGGGCGGTCTTCGCGTGTGTCTTCAAGCCCACGAGACCGTAGACGACGTGGACTCCCGCCTTCTCCAAGGCCCTGGCCCACTCGATGTTGCGCTCCTCGTCGAAGCGCGCCTTGAGTTCGACCAGAACCGCCACCTGCTTGCCCGCGTCAGCCGCCTTGATGAGGCTCTTGACGATGGGGCTGTCACCAGAGGTGCGGTAGAGGGTGTGCTTGATCGCCAGCACGTCCGGGTCGGCTGCCGCCGCCTGGATGAACGCCTCCACCGAAGCGGAAAAGGATTCGTAGGGGTGGTGCACCAGCAGGTCCCTCTCCCGGATCACCCCGAAGACATCGGCGGGCTCCCCTTCTGGGCCGGCGAGGCGGGCCGGCACCACCGGGGCCCAGGTGTCCAGTGCGAGATCGGGACGGTCCAGGCTGCAAATCGACCAAAGGCCCCCCAGATCGACTGGGGCAGCGGTGGTGTAGACGTCGCCACCCTCGATCTCCAGTTCACGGACCAGCAATTCACGAACTTCGTTGCTCATCGAAGCGTCTATCTCGAGGCGCACCGCCCGTCCGAAGCGCCGGCGACGAAGCTCCATCTCGACCGCAGAAAGGAGATCATCGGCGTCGTCCTCTTCGAGGGTGAGGTCGGCATTGCGGGTGACCCGGAAGGCGTAGTGGGCGCCGATCTCCATTCCGGGGAACAGGGCGTCCAGGTGGGCGGCGATCACCTGTTCCAGGGGGACGATTCGGATGGGGACGCCCGATCCTGTGCTGGTGCCCCCCTGCTCGCTCAGTGTGAAGAATCGGGGCAGCAAGCTCGGGACCTTTACCCGGGAGAAGCGCTGCTCGGCTGTGGCGGGGTCGGTTACGATGACCGCGAGATTGAGCGAGAGATCCGATATATAGGGAAATGGGTGCCCCGGGTCTACTGCAAGCGGGGTGAGCACCGGGAAGATCGTGTCGGCGAACACGGATGCCAGACGTTCAGCGTCTGCACGGTCCAGCGCCTTGACGTCGCAGATCTCCACTCCAGCCTTGGCCAGGCCGGGCACCAGCTCGTCGCGGTATACGGCCGCCTGGCGGAGAACCAGAGCGGCAACCTTGTCGCGAATGGCGGTGAGTTGCTCAGCACCGGTCAGCCCGTCGGGGGAATGCCGGGAGATGCCGGCGGCGACCTGGTCTTTGAGACCGGCCACGCGAACCTGGAAGAACTCGTCCAGGCCCCCGGAGAAGATGGCGAGGAACCGCGCTCGCTCCAGGAGGGGAAGTCCGGGGTCGGATGCGACGTCGAGAAGCCGGTCGGCGAAGTCCAACCAGGAGGTCTCGCGATTGATGAACCTCTCGGGCGACGGTCCACTCACCTCCTCCAGGCTACTGCTCGGCGTCCACATTTCCGGTCGATTCTCGCCGGTCCGACATCCGATCATTTCCCGCCGGTTGGGTCTACGGCCTCATTCTCCGCACCCTGCCCTCTTCGCACTCGGGAATGGCCGTTCTTGGTGTCCAGCACCGCCCGGTGGAAAGTCAGGGAGAGGTAGCTGGCGGCACCCACCGGTATGGGGAGCAGGAAATTGACCACCCGGTAGGAGAGCACCCCCAGGCCGACGGTAGATGAGGCGAACCCGAACCCGCTCAGTACGCCGATCAGGACGGTCTCTACGATGCCCAGCCCGCTGGGGGTGATGGGCACCACAGCCAGCACATAGGCCAGCCCGTAGGCGACTAGGAGGTAGGGTGCGAGAACCGAGACGCCGAAAGCTCGGAGAAAGACCCATAACGACGCGGCGTCGAGAGCCCAGTTGGCGGCCGCCCATACGATCGCACCGGTGAGCAGTCGGCGGTCGCGGGCGAGCGCGGCGAGGTGCTTGCCCAACCGGTCCAGCGCGCTCTCGAAAGTGGCTGGCCGGATAAAAGGCAACTTGAGGCCTATCCAGTGAATGATCCGGGTAGCACGTTCCTGGCCGATGGTGAGGAAGAAGATCAGCCCGCCCGAGAGGGTCAATAGAAAAGCGCCCACCACCGCGGCAGTCTTGTAGAGATAGCCGATGTGGTGGTTCACACCGTGGATGGGGATGGAGACGATGAGGGCCGCCCAGAGAACGACGTTAAGGACCACCGCCGAGCCGATCGCCTGGGTGCCGATGGCGAAAGAAGCATCGGTGTAGGAGACGCCTTGGTAGTCGAGGAGGCGGTAGCCGAGTGCGGCGCCGGCGACCGATCCCCCGGGAACCAGGTGGCTCACTGCAAAAGTGGACATGTCTATGCGCAAGAGGGTGAACAGCCGGCGCTTGGGACCGGGCAGGACCACTTGGGTGAGCCGGGCATAGGCCAACAGGGACCCTACTTCCAGGGCGAGACCGAGCAGGAGGAAGGCGATGTTGATGTGAATCAGGTTGGACAAGTTGGTCGAGTTCTTGCGCAGAGCAGGAAGCAGGAAAAGCCTGACGATGAGGAAAACCGCGCCCACACTGAGCGCCAGCCGCACCAGGACGAAAAGGCGATGCCGGGTCATCGAGCCGAACAGCTCCACCGGTCGCCGATGCGATGGACCGCCAGATCGAGGCCGAAACACTCGGAGAGCGACCGATCGGTCAGGCAGACCTCCAGCGGCCCCTGGCAGGTAACCCGACCCGCCGAGAGCATCAGCAGGTGGGTGATGCCGGGTGGTATCTCCTCCAGGTGGTGGGTGACCATCACCACCGGCGGGCCGGAGGTGAGCAGTGTTGCCAGCCGTGCGAGCAGCTCTTCCCGAGAACCGAGGTCGAGGCCCGATGCCGGCTCGTCGAGGAGGAGGAACTCGGGGTCCGGCGCCAGAGCGCGGGCGATCTGCACCTTCCTCAGCTCGCCCGACGAGAGGGTTCGCAGTTCGTGATCGGCCCGGCCGGCGAGTCCCGCCCGAGCCAGCGCGGCCCGAGCGAGGGAGCGCTCATGGTAGCTGTAATCGTGCCACCAGGTTTCCAGCGCACCCTGGAACCCGGAGAGCACCACCTCCTCGGCGGTCATATCAGACCGTAGTTCCCGGGCCAGCGCCGGGCTGGCGATACCGATCCGCGCCCGCAGGGAACGCAGGTCGCTGGACCCCAGGCGGCGACCCAGTACCTCGACGGTTCCCGAGGTCGGGTGGGCGGTTGCGCCAGCCAGGCTGAGCAGGGTGGTCTTGCCTGATCCGTTCGGGCCCAGCACGAGCCAGTTCTGGCCAGGGAGAATGGTCCAGTCGATGCCGACGAGGATCTCCGAGTGCCCCCTCCGGACGCCGGCGTGCTGCATCTGGACTACCGGGTCCGGTTCCGGCACACTGCAACGTTACTGCCGGCCCGGGCAGCGAGGAGGTATCAACCTTTTCGGCTTCCCCGGGCGCTTGACTTGGGGGATGTTTTCCACTCCGGGCGGTGCTGCCCCTGACGGCCCCCGCCCCCGGTCGCTCCTGAGGTCCCTACTCACTGTCGATGCGGTGGTTCTCGTCACCTTGGTCGGGGTTGCGCTGGTGTGGCGCCTGCGCCACGTACTGGTTCTAGTGGCGGTGGCAGTGTTCGTGGCAGCCGTGCTGGAGCCAGCGGTGCAGTTCCTCCGGAGGCGGGGGATGTCGCGGGGGCTGGCGGTGACGCTGGTGGTGATTGCCGGCCTGGTGGTGTTCGCCGCTCTCGGCTACCTGTTCGTTCCGCCCGTGGTCCGCGCTGGCACCCATTTCGCCAAGACGCTCCCCGACCTGGTCACCAAGGCCGAGCACGGTCGCGGGGCGATAGGGCGATTCATCCGCGAGCACCATTGGGCGAAGTACGTGAAGAAATATTCCAAATCGCTGCAGCGCTACTTCAGCTCCTTTTCCCTCTATAGCTCGGTTGGGCAGAGTGCGATCTCAGTGGCCCGCTCCACGGTGGGGGCGCTGGTCAACGTGCTCCTGGTGGTGGTGCTGGCACTGTTCACGTTGCTGGAGGCGCCCCGCATGATGAAAGGGGCTCTGGGCCTGATGAGTGAGGAGAGATCGGGTCGCTACCGCCGAATCGCCGACGAGGCCCTTCATTCGGTCACCGGCTACGTGCTGGGCAAGCTGGCCACGTCCATCCTTTTCGGGGTGGTGATCTTCGCGGTGCTGAAGCTAAGCGGCGCTTCCTATGCCTCGGTGCTCGCCCTGTGGGTTGGGCTGGTGGATCTTCTCCCGTTGGTCGGGGGGCTACTCGCCGGCATCGTGGTGGTTCCGGTGGCGCTTGCCCACTCGCTGGGAGCGGCGGTGGCCACCCTGGTGGTATTCCTCGTCTATCAGCAGGTGGAAAATCACTTCTTGAACCCGATCATCATGAAGCGGACCATGAGCCTCAATCCCCTCTGGACCCTCCTAGCGGTGCTTTTCGGGGCGAACCTGCTTGGGATTGTCGGGGCATTGACAGCCATTCCGATAGCCGGTGTGATCCAGGTGTTCACCCGGGAGGCGTGGTTGACCCGGCGGCAGCAGGTGGTCGAATGGGGTGCCCGCCGATAGTCGCCGCCGGCCTCAGCTCCAGTGCTCAGTTGCTGGTCACTGGAAGTGATCAGCGAGCGTACCGACTTCCCATCCCTCTGAATTCGCCCATTCTCCGAGCAGCGGGAGCGCCCCGAACATGGCGTGGAATGAGCCGACCTCGGACGTGCAGTCGGAATCGTGGAGGAGGAGAGTCGGCCCTGCGTAGCCGCGCCGTGATCGCACCCCTGCGGTTAGTTCGCACAAGACCGTCTCGCCGGTTGCCTCGGCGGTCCAGTCCCTGCCCCAGGAGGTCCACAGGACAGGTCGCAATCCGATAAGAAGGGCCGATGTGAGCCCCGCGCTGGACAGGACTCCATAGGGGGGGCGAAATAGGGTCGGCACCGTGCCGGTCGCGGTGGCGACCGTATCGAAGCCGCGACGGAGGTCCCCCAGCACCGCTGCGGGGCCTCGGTAGAGGTGGTTGCGGTGCTCGTAGCCGTGGAGAGCGATCTCGTGCCCGGCCGCGGCAACTTCCGCGGCGAGACCGCGGTCGCGGTCCACCATCATTCCCAGCATGAAAAAAGTGGCCTTCCATCCCAGCCGGTCCAGCTCGCCCAGGAGGGCCGGGGTCGCCTTGGGGTCGGGCCCGTCGTCGAAGGTGAGGGCGACATGGCCCACCCGCCCCACGCCCGAAAGGCGGGGGAAAAGCCTCCGGCGGACCCGGGGAAGGACGGTAACTGCCGGAAGCGAATGGGCGAGGACGGCGAGCCCCAAGGCGGAACCTGCGGATACAGCGGCGAGCGACCGGGTTCTCACCGGGCCACCCCGCCTGGCGCGCGCCGCAGGACCCTCACCGTCTCAGCGCAGCGCCGAGTAGGACTCCACCCGCAGTCCCGCCCGCCGCGCAGCTCCCTCCAGTGCGTGGAGGGTTGGTCCGATCTGGGCGCTGCTGGTACCTCCCGCATCGAGGAGGTACACCTGTCCCGATGAGACGGAAAAAGTAGTGTCTCCTGCTTGCACGTGGGCCGTCGGGTGCACCACCCGCTCGTGGATCAGGCGGGCTGCGGAGAGGTCGAAGCCGTTGACGCCGCTGGCGGGAACGAAGTAGCCCGGAGAGCTCCCCGTTGCTGCCGAGATGGCGCGGGCTGCCCGTGCCACGTTGGCTTCTGGGAGCATCAGGTCCAGAGCGTCGTCGGTCTTTCCCCAGCCTCCGTTGGCGACATTTACGCCGCTGGCCCGAAGGCTTTGGATCGCCCCGGGGTCGGTAACTGCCAGGGATCCAGGGACGATGGCGGTGACCCCTGAATTGGCAAGAAGGGCGTTCACCCCCGGCTGCCCCGCGGTGGAGGCACCCAGGCGGACCCCTACGTAGATGGCGGGCACCCCCTTGGCCGGCTTGGCCACGTCGATGCCGTGAGCCACCGCTGCGTCGGCGCCGAAAGTGAAGCTCCCGTAGGCAACGGCGGCGACCACAGCCGAGGTGGCGACCCGCCGGCCTGCCTGGACGGCACGCCGGGAAAGGGGGATGGTGCCGGTCGGGACTGCCGTGGCCAGGGTAATGATCTCGCGGGCGGCATCGCCGGCGAACATCGCCGCTCCGCGCCGTTTCGAGGAGGCTCCGCCGAAGGAGACCGCCCGCTCCAGAGCCGGGATAAGCTCTTCGGGTCCGCGGACGTAAGGTGCGACGCCTGCCTGATCCATTGCGACTGCGTTCTCGATTCCATGACCGGGGATTGGCCGGTAGGTCAACACCGGCAGCCCGGCGGCGAAAGCCTCCATGCAGGTGAGGCCCCCGGCGTTCTGGAGGAGCACGTCGCAGGCGGCCATGAGCGCGGGCATCTGATCGGTCCATCCGAGAACCAGGGCGCGATCGGCCGTGGCCCGGGAGGCCAGGTTGGACCGTAGCTCCTCGTTGGAGCCGCATACCACCACCGGGAAGTAGCGGCCGTCCTCCATGAGATCGGTGAAGGTCGACTGGAGGTCTCCCACCCCCCAGGAGCCGGCAACCACCAGGATGGCGGCCGATCCGGAGGGGATTCCCAGTTTTTCCCGTGCGGCGTCCCGCCCGGGGAGTCCCGAGAAGAAGCGCTCTGGCACCAGGGGACCGGGGGCCGAAGAGGGTTTACCGGTTGCTGCCGCTGCCGCTGCCGCTGCCTGGGGATGAACACACAAGTTGGCGTCCACTCCCGGGTGCACCCAGAGGGGGTGGACGCCGAAGTCGGTGACGAAGGTGGCAGTGGGCACTCGGATCCTTCCGCACCGGCGCTCCCTTCCCAGTACCAGGGAGGCGAGCGGGTAGGTGGTGACCACCGCGGTGGCCCCCACCCGGGAGATGTGCCGCCGGACGTGCCGGCTCGACAGGAGAGTGGTGAGCCAGGAAAGAGGGCCGTGAAGTGAGCGCAACCGGAAAAAGACCCTGTAGAGAGCCTCATAGGACCAGGGCGCCTTGTCAAGCTGGAACTGGAAGACGCGCTTGATCCCCCGGCCAACTCCGGGGAGGCACGCGAGGAAGTCGACGATCTCTGCTGAGTGACCATCTTCTTCCAGGCGGCGAGCCAGCTCTCGGGCGGCACCGTCGTGGCCTGCGCCCATGCTGGCTGAGATGATAAGGAATCGTTCCGCCATCTGGCGCTACCCATAGTAGCTGATGCGCCGGTCGAGGGCACGTATCGTAGACGGTGAATGGTCGTGGTGATGGCCCTCGGGTCAGCTCTCTTCTACGCGGCAGCCGCGGTGCTCCAGCATCGCAGCGCTGCCGAGGCACCCGCGGAGGAGTGCCTGCGTCCCACTTTGCTGGTACGCCTGTTCCGCCACCCGATCTGGTTGCTCGGCATCGCTGCCGACCTGGCCGGGCTGGTGCTCCAGTTCTGGGCGCTGGGCCACGGCCCGATGTCCCTGGTGCAGCCCTTACTGGTCAGTGGACTGCTTTTCGCCTTGCCCATGGGGGCCCTCGCCGCTCGGCGCCGCATCCCGGTGGGCGACCTGGTCGGGGCGGCTGCCATCGTGGTGGGGTTGGGGCTCTTCTTGGGGGTGGCCCGCCCTGGGGCGGGCCGGGCTGCGAGCGGCATGGCCTGGGCGTTCACAGCGGCATGCGTGGCGGTTCCCACCGCCGCCATAGCGGGGTCAGTGGCCACTGGTAGGCCACTTGCCCGGAACAAGGCCCCTGCACTTGCCGTCGCCGCCGGGATCACCTACGGCTTTGCCGCCGCCCTGGTCGAGGCGACCGCTCATCTGGTCGAGCACCACGGCTATCTCCACGCCCTTGCCAGCTGGCAGCCCTACGCCCTGTTGATCGCGGGAGCGGTAACGCTCCTGCTTGCCCAGAGCGCCTTCCAGGCCGGACCCCTGGCCGACTCGTTGCCCCTGTTGACGGTGGTGGACCCGGTGGTCTCGGTGTTGATCGGAGGTGTGCTCCTCCGGGAGTCGATTGCCCATTCGGCGGGTGCGGTGTTGCTGGAGGTGGTGGGTGCAGCGATCATGACCGCCGGGATAATGATCGACGGGCGCTCGGAGTTGCTGGAGGCATCTTCTGCAGCAGAGCCGGCATGACCAGCTCGTGTTCACGGACAATGGCGGTATGACCAGCTCGCCTGAAAGATCGGTCCCGGTAGCTCACCTTCTGGTAGCAGACGACGAGCCGGCCATCACCGAGCTACTGGCGAGCGCTCTTTCCTACGAGGGATTCGCGGTGGACATAGAGTCGACCGGATACGGTGCACTGCGGGCAGCGCTCTCCAACCGCTACGACCTGGTAATCCTGGACGTTATGCTCCCCGACATCGAAGGGGTGGAGGTGTGCCGCAAGCTGCGGGAGGGGGGGACCGCGGTGCCGGTTATCTTCCTGACGGCCCGGGATGCCACCGAAGACAAGGTGGCAGGGCTGACCGCCGGCGGCGACGACTACATCACCAAGCCCTTCTCATTGGAGGAGATGGTGGCCCGCATCAATGCCAACATCCGCCGGGCCAGCCAGCCGGTGCTCGATGCAGCTCGGATGGTATTCGAGGACCTTGTGATGGACCTGGACAGCTATCAAGTCTGGCGGCAGGGGAACCTGATCGAGCTGACCGCCACCGAGTTCAACTTGCTCCAGTACCTGATCGACAACGCCCGCCACGTTCTGTCGAAATCGCAGATCCTCGACACCGTGTGGGGCCAGGGGAGTGACGATCCCAACGTGGTGGAGACCTACATCAGCTACCTGCGCAAGAAGGTGGACTGCTTCGATCCGCCGCTCATCCAGACGGTGCGGGGGCTCGGTTACACCCTTCGCCGGCAAGGGAGAGACTGAAGTGGGAATCAGGCGCGCCTCGATCCGGCGCCGGGTGATCGTTGCTCTCGCCGTCCTGCTCACCTTGGGGCTGGCTGCCACCGACGTGGTAATTTACCTATCGGTGCACGAGTTTCTGAGCGAGCGACTCGACGCGCAGCTCGCGTCGGCCCGCGCTCCGATCGAGCGCTATCTGGGCGATGTTCCCTACGGTGCGTGTCCCTCCTATTCGACGCTCGACAATCTCGCCACTCCGTCGGTGTACATCATGACTTTCCACGTCGTGACGCATCTCAATCGTCGCGGAGTACGCCTTGACGGGTGCGGTTCCAAGTCAGACGAGGTGGTACGCAACCCGGATTTCGCTTCGGGCTCGTCGGCGGCTCCGGATCCCCAGCCGGCTCTTCCGGCGACCATCCACTTCAGTCATCCGATCGCCGGGAAGGTCTACGATCCCCGAATCGCCGATGCCAACCTGTCCAGCTTCACGGTTGGAGCGGTGGGGAAGCCCCACTTCGTCTATCGGGTCCAGGCGGTTCCGTTGCCCTTCGGTGGAGCACTGGTCGCCGCGGCACCTCTTGCTCCGATGGACAACCTCCTGGCCAATCTCATCCGGGTGGAGTTGGGCGTCTCGCTGGCAGCTCTTGCGGTGGTGGTCGGGGTGGCTGTCTGGCTGGTCCGTCTCGGATTGCGACCGTTGGAGGGTATGGCCGCCCAGGCCGACGCGATCGCGGCAGGGGAGTTGTCGCGCCGGGTCGAGCCCTCCGACCCGGTGACCGAGACAGGTAGGCTTGGAGCGGCCCTCAACGCAATGCTGGAGCAGATCGAAGGCGCTTTCACCGCGCGAGAAGCCTCCGAGGCGCGCCTTCGGCGGTTCGTCGCCGATGTTTCCCATGAGCTGCGGACTCCTTTGACCTCGATCCGGGGTTACGCGGAGCTTTTCCGGCGAGGCGCACGGACCCGCCCCGACGATCTGGAACGTGCGATGTCGCGCATCGAGAGCGAAGCCGCCAGGATGACTGCGCTGGTCGACGACCTGATGCTCCTGGCCCGTCTCGATCAGGGCCGTGAGATTGAGAACGCGCCGGTGAATCTTGCCGCGGTGGCGTCGGACGCGGTTGCTGATGCCAGCGTGATAGACGTAGAGAGAGAGGTCATTCTGGATGCTCCGGACCCGGTGGTGATCACCGGCGACGAGAACCGGCTCCGCCAACTGGTGGTGAACCTGGTCTCCAATGCGCTTCGCCATACCCCGGCGGGGACGCCGGTCAAAGTCTCGGTAAGCCGGGAGAACGGGACCGCCCGGGTCGACGTGTGGGACGGGGGCCCGGGGATTCCCGAGGACGTGTTGCCCCACATCTTCGAAAGGTTCCATACTTCAGCCACTATGGCTGCCACCGGTGACATCCCGTCCAACGGCGAGAATGGTGTTGCCGGAGGTACCGGCCTGGGGCTCTCCATCGTCCAGGCGATCGCCCGGGCGCATGAGGGGCGGGTGTGGGCCAGCTCGACCGTTGAGGAGGGGACCACTTTTCATGTCGAGCTGAAGGCCTCGGGCCCGTGAACGTGGCACCTCAGTCGCACGGGAGGCATCGTTTCGGATTCGGGACCTTCTTCCGGTCCTTCCGCTACGCGTCGGAGGGAATTGCCTGGATGGTTCGCCACCAGCAGAACATGCGGTTTCACATCACGGCCACCCTTGCTGTAGTGGCTCTCGCTATCGGTCTGGGCGTGCCTTTGTCGCAGTGGTCGGCTCTGGTTTTCGCCATCACCCTGGTTCTGGTCGCCGAGGCGCTCAATTCTGCAGTGGAGGCCGTTATGGACATCATCCACCCCGATCACCATCCTCTGGTGAAGGTGGTCAAGGACGTCATGGCTGGTGCCGCCCTGTTGGCGGCCATAGGTGCCGCGTCGATCGGTGGATTGGTGTTCGTCCCGCGCATCGTGCACCTCGCGGGGAGATGAGCTTCTCTTGCCAGGGCCCCCTGTGCGCTGAGGATTCTCCGGAAGGTCTGCTTTTCTTCCCTGAAGCGCTTGGAGAGTAGCGTCACAGACATGAACCCGGCCAGCGTCCTCCCCGGCCAGCGAGATAAGCAACGCTTCGTTCGGGAGATGTTCGACCGGATCGCTCCCCGATACGGGTTGGTCAATTCGGTTATGACCTTCGGGCTCGATCGCCGGTGGCGGCGCCTGGCCGTGCGCTCGCTGGGACTCCCCGTCGGGTCCCGGGTGCTGGATCTGGCTAGCGGGCCGGGGGAGATCTGCGACGTGCTCGGGACGTGGGAGTACCGGGCGATCGGGATGGACCTCTCCTGGGGAATGCTGGTCGCGCGGGGACAGGGATCCGGGCAGGATCGGGTTCAGGGCGATGCCGGGTACCTGCCGTTCGCCAGCGCTGCTTTCGACGGGATCACCTGCGGATTCGGTCTGCGAAACTTCGTCGATCCGGCGACGGTGTTCGCCGAGGCCGGCCGGGTGCTTCGGCCGGGTGGGAGATTGGCATTCCTGGAAGTGTCTGTTCCCCGCAGCCGGGTCCTGCGAGCCGGGCACGGTCTCTATTTCCGTCACCTGGTTCCGCGGATCGGTGCGCTCCTGTCGGACGGTACCGCCTATCGATACCTGCCCGAATCGGTCGCCTACCTCCCGAGCAGCGATGAGATTGCTGATCTCCTGGATCGCGCCGGGTTCGTGTCGGTCGCGATCCGGCAACTCGCCGGGGGTGCAACACAGTTGGTGTGCGGAACCCGACGATCATGAAAGTCGCAATTCACCCGGTCTTTGGCCGCTTCTGAGCATGACACCACGCCCCGACGTCGTGATGGTCGCCCGCACCCGGGCGCTCCTCCCGCGCGAGGTCGACCGGTTGGACCCGGTGGCTTGGGCGGGGGAGGAGGGGTTCCTGTACCGCTCGCCTGGACTTGCCCTTGCCGGACGGGGGGTTGCGGCGCGGCTTTCCCTCAGTGACGGATTGGGCCGGATCTCGCATCCCGATGCAGTCGCCGGGTACCTCGGTGCGATCGACGCGGATGACGAGGTGGGGATGCCGGGCTCGGGACCGGTTGCCGTCGGTTCCCTGCCATTCGACCCCGGGGCGCCTGGCTCGCTGGTGGTGCCGTCGATGGTGGTCGTCAAGAGGGAGGATGGTTTCGGGTGGATCACCACCGTCGCCCCGCGCCAGGGCGGTCGGCCTGATACGGGGATTCTTGACCCCGCCCCGCTGCCCGGCTCGATGCCACCTGACGCTTTTCGTCTCGCTCCGATGCCCGCCCACACCGACTGGCTACACAAGGTGGAGGAAGCCGTCGCAGCAGTTAACGCAGGACATCTGGAGAAGGTCGTGCTCTCGCGGCGCGTCGTCGTCGATGCAAATCGCCCACTCGTGGTGAGTGACGTTCTTCGGCGTTTGGCGGTTCTTTACCCCTCGTGTACCGTCTTTTCGGTCGACGGTTTCGTGGGAGCGAGCCCCGAGCTACTGGTTCGGCGGACGGGACGGGAGGTTGTCTCCTTTCCTCTTGCCGGAACCGTGGCCCACAGCGGCGATCCGACCGCCGACGCGCGTGCCGCCGCTGCCCTTCTGGCGTCGATGAAGGAGCGACATGAGCACGAAGTGGCTGCACGGGAGGTGGTCCGGGCGCTCGGCGATCTGTGTGACGATCTCTCGGTCCCGTCCTCGCCCTCGATCGTCTCCCTGCGCAATGTGTCGCATCTCGGCACCGAGATCCGGGGAAAGCTGCACGAGAGCGCGCAACTGCCCTCTGTTCTGGAGCTGGCGGCATCGCTTCACCCGACTCCCGCGGTGGCGGGAACGCCGCGCGAACAGGCGCTCGCGTGGATCGGCAAGCTGGAGGGAGCTCCCAGGGGACCCTATGCGGGACCGGTGGGATGGATGGACGCGCGAGGAGACGGGGAGTTCATGGTGGGGATCCGGAGCGCGTTCATCGAGGAGAACACGGCCTACCTGTTCGCGGGCGTCGGGATCGTCGGGGACTCGGAGCCGGAACGCGAGTTGGCTGAGACCCAGCTCAAGCTCCAGGCACTCCTGGCAGCGGTCGTCCGCCCCTGACTCAGGGATCCCGCCAGCCCCCTCTTGCCTCCGAGTCGGAATACCCCGCAGTATCCATGCAGCTCCCTCACGCCTCCCGCCCGGTCCAGGATCCCTTGGCTTCGCGCCATCGCCACGGACGGTGGCCTGCGGGTAGTATCGAGCACCATGAGCGATGCGTCCCTGATCGCCGAGACCCGGCGCGTTCTTCTCGACCAAGGCGGCGAACTGGACCTGGAGCTTCTCGACTCACTGTCGCGTCTCGACGACGTGTACGTTCCAACTCTGGCGGGAATCGCTCATCGGGTGCGCCTCGACCGGTGCGGCCCGACCGTCGAGATCGAGGGGATCCTCTCGGTCAAGACCGGTGGTTGCTCGGAGGACTGCGCCTTTTGCAGCCAGTCGTCGCGCCACGACTCGCCCGTCAAGGCGACACCTTTTCTCGACGCCGAAGAGGTGATACGGGCCGCATCCGAGACAGCGGCAACCGGTGCGACCGAGTTCTGCATTGTGTTGGCAATACGCGGTCCTGATGAGCGGACAATGCTGCGCCTAGAGGAGCTGGTACCCGAAGTTGCGGCGGCGACCGGACTAAACGTGGCGGTGTCGGCCGGGATCCTCGACCACGACCAGGCCAAGCGGTTGGCCGTGGCAGGTACCCATCGCTACAACCACAATCTAGAGACCGCGAAGTCCTATTTCGGGGAGATCGTTACGACACACACCTGGGAGGAGCGTTTCGAGACGTGCCGAGTGGTCAAGGAGAACGGAATGGAGCTTTGCTGCGGCGTTCTGCTCGGAATGGGGGAGACGTCGGAGCAACGCATCGAGTTGATCGGGCAGTTGCGCGAACTGGATCCTACCGAGGTGCCTGTCAATTTCCTGAACCCGCGCCCTGGTACGCCCCTTCAGGTTCGGAAGAGGATGAATCCACTGGACGCTATCCGATGGATCGCCCTTTTCCGCCTTGGTCTTCCGGGCGTCATCCTGCGCTATGCGGGTGGCCGTGAGGTGACACTCGGCGAACTTCAGTCGATGGGGATGACTGCCGGGATCAACGCGCTGATCGTTGGCAATTACCTCACGACCCTGGGGCGCTCGCCGGACGAGGATCTCGCCATGCTCGAGGACCTTGCTATGCCGGTCGGAGCGTTGTCAGCTGCCTTCTAGGCGTGGAGAGCGTTTATTGCTGGCGGTGCGGTTGTACGTCTGACCGGTGCACGGGGAATTGTGGCGACGAACTCGATCCTCCCCGGTTCTGCCCGACCTGCGGCAGGCGTATGGCAGTAATCGTGACGCCGGCTAGCGTGCAGGGGACATGCCGCGATCACGGCAGGATGTACTGAGAATTGCGGTGGCTCCGGCTACGCCGCTGCGACATAGGCCCCGAGGTGTGAGCCCGCCGAAGCGCTGAACTCCTCTACCGGAACCAGATACGGGTGTATTCGCGGCTCTGCTGGTGAAGGAGGAGAACCAGCATGACCACCACGAAGAGAAGGCCGAGGAGGCCGCTCAGGGAGAAGATGGTACTGGCTGACACGTCGATTGCCTCAGCGATGATGCCGGCGAGTTCTATGGCGACGATCGCGATCGAGAACCGATATCCCCATTTTCGCTCGTTTGCGAGTGCGAGGCCCGCTAGGGCCTGGGCAGCCACCATTGCGACTCCCACGACCCTTATGAGTGCGATGGCGGCACTTGATGCAAAGGCGAATCCGCCCACAAAGTGGACGACCCCGACCCCCCGAAGGATCTCAACAAAGAAAGCAGTCGCGTAGCTGGCGTTGGAGCCGAAATTCGCGCCGAACAGGGAGAACACTCCGAAAACAGCATTTATATAGAACAGGATTACTACCAGCTGGAGGGTCTGCGGTTGGGAGCGGTCTGTCCATCGGTGGAAGTCCATCGGGGACAGTCTGTCAGGTCGGAAGGGTGGTCCCCTGGATGGTGAACCCGAGACGCGCGCATCCGAGGCCATCTTGCACTCGGTATCCCTCTCTGCGTTTTCGGGCCCGGTATCTGTCGAATGGGGGTCTACCTGCGGCTATACACTGGGAAGAATAGCCAGTTTAGATCGTATTGCCATTAGCCGATGCACCCAAGACACGACGGTTCGGGCAACAAAGGGGAGGTATCCCATGAGGTCGGTAGTTGGAAGGCGGGTGTGGGCAGCCGGAGCCAAGCTCATGGTCACTGCCGTGGCTGGCGTGCTTGTCGCCAGCGGTGGGAGCGCGTTCGCCCTGCCCGCGGTCCATTCTCTGTCACCAGCGGACACGTCGAGCGGGTCAGGTAGCGCTCCGCCTTCGCCCGGCGGCACTTCGGCTCCGCCTTCGCCCGGCGCCTCCGGAGGAGGTTGTACGGCGGGAACTTCGGGGGGCACCGCGCCGACCTCAGGCACTACTGCGCCGCCGCCGAGTGGGGCCTCGGGAATCTTTGCCCACGACACAGGAACGACTACGTCCACGGCCCCGCCAGGGGGTACTACCTCCCCGCCCCCGCCAGGGGGTACTACCTCCCCGCCCCCGCCAGGTGGCACTACGGCTCCGCCCCCGCCAGGTGGCACTACGGCTCCGCCCCCGCCAGGTGGCACAACGGCCCCGCCCCCGCCCGGCGGAACGGGCGGTTCGCCCTGTGGCGGCGGTACGCCTCCGCCCAGCGGCGGAGGGTGCACGCCTCCCGCTGGCTCCGGCGGCCCCGTTCCTCCTTCGGGTACGGGTACGGCCTCGACCGGCACCACTCCGGCTCCGGCATTGAGCCATGACACCGGCACGACCGGTACTTCTCCCACCCCGCCGACCGGCACCGGCACCCTGCCCACCGGCACCGGCACCCCGCCGACCCCGCCCACTGGCGGTGGAACCGGTTCGGGTGCGGGCGCTTCGCCCTGCTCGGGTGGCAGCGGACCGGGTGGCGGTTCGGGTAACAATCCGACACCGCCGACGAGTGGTTCCGGGGGGAGCTGTGCGCCACCTTCGGGCGGGAGCAATCCTCCGGCATCGCATGCGGGTACCTCCAGCGGCTCGGCGCCCTCCAGCGGTGCTCCTTCGGCCGGCGGCGGCTCGTCGTGCGGAGGATTCATCGTGGTGTCGCCCACCGGTGGAGTGACCACCTTCGGGAGCGTCTCCAATGACGGATCGTTGAATACCCTCGGGGTGAAGCCGGGCCAGCCGTTGGTGGGCGGCGCGACGACCGCCAATGACGGCGGGTATTGGTTGGTGGACAGTACCGGCAACATCTACACCTTCGGGAATGCGGCGTATCTGGGTGGACCCAGCCAGCTCAACCCGAGCCTGCCTCCGGGCGGGAGCAATGCCGTCAATCTCAAAAAGCCGATCGTCGCGATGAGTCCGACACCCGACAGCAAGGGTTACTACGAAGTCGCTTCCGACGGAGGCGTCTTCACCTTCGGGGATGCCCAATTCTTCGGTTCGATGGGTGGTCAACCTCTCGACAAGCCGATCGTGGGGATCTCTACGACACCCGACAGCAAGGGTTACTACGAAGTCGCTTCCGACGGTGGCGTCTTCACGTTCGGGGATGCCCAATTCTTCGGTTCGATGGGTGGCAAGCCGCTGAACCAGCCGATCACGGGTATTGCGGCAACGTCCGACGGGTCCGGCTACTACGAAGTCGCTTCCGACGGTGGCGTCTTCACGTTCGGAAGTGCCAAGTTCTTCGGTTCGGCAGCAGGGTCAGCCACCTCCGTAGTGGTTTCGATCAATCCCACGTCGGACGGAAATGGCTATACCGAAGTCACCTCGAATGGAAAAGCCTTCCCATTTGGCGACGCAACAGCGGGACTGACGGGAACGACCTCGTGATGTCCGGGTTCGAATGAAAAGGGCCCGGTAGTAGGAGGGCATCACATTCAGCGGACAGCCGGTTGCTCCGGATCGGCTGTCCGCTGCGGCGGATTCGACAGATTGCGGCATTAGGGAATCCGAAATCGTATATCTGGCTATCGTAGGCTTGGTGAAAACGATGTCCAACGCGGTCCGGAGGCGTGTCAAGAGGCAACCGCAGAATCCGATCCTCGCCGAATTGCGGGATTCAGCGATGAATGCCCCGGTCATCGGTTCGGAGCATCATCATCGAGACATCCAAGGTGGTGCTGCCCGCGCCACGGTGTTCGGGCTGAGCGACGGATTGGTGACCAACCTTGCCATCATTCTCGGAGTGGTGGGGGCACATCCCAAACCGGCGGTCGTTCGGTTGGTCGGCCTGACCGGTCTCTTGGCGGGCGCTTTTTCTATGGCAGCCGGGGAGTATGTTTCCATGCGCGCCCAGTCCGAATTGCTCGAACGGGAGTTGACCATGGAAGCAGAGGAGATCGCCCGCAGGCCCGAAGCCGAGCGGAGGGAATTGGCGTTGATCTACGAGTCGCGCGGCTTGGATCGCGCGCGCGCGGCCGAGTTGGCACGGGAGATGATGCGCGATCCGGCGACTGCTTTGCATACTCATGCTCGGGAAGAGCTGGGTATTAACCCCGCCAACCTCGGATCGCCGTGGCAGGCGTCGATCGCCTCTCTCCTGGCAACCGCTGTCGGGGCACTGGCGCCATTGCTTCCATGGCTGTTCGCGCGAGGAATGTCCGCGACCATTGCGACGATTGTGGTCTCGGCTGTCTTTGCCGCAGGAGTGGGAATCGCGCTATCTCGCTTCACCGGCCGATCTGCAATCTTCGCGGCAGCGCGCCAGATCGGGATTTGCGGAATTAGTGCCGCAATCACATACGGAGTTGGCACGCTGGTGGGCGTGTCCGGATTCTGACCAAGAATCGGTTCCTGTGCCACAATGAGGAGGGCGGGGAGTTGCGTGCGGCTCACGGTGGCCGGTGTGCTGCTCATCGCGATCTCCTCGGCGGCTCTGGCCGGATGTACCCGGACCAATGCACACTCGTTGTCGTCTCTCCCTCGGGGTGAATATACGAGAGTTCAATTGAACCTCGCGGCCCGACCGACGGGGAAGATCAACAAGAATCTGATCGGGGTCAGCGGCTTGGGGCCTCCGAGCAGTTCCAGGGCGATGCGGGCAATCGGGGTGCACTGGGTGCGAGCAGACGTCGGATTTCAGGATTCGGTAGGGGGCAAGGAAGTCTATGACTGCTCGACGGGAGCCTGGAATCCTGCCGCGACTGATCGGACGGTAGCCAGCATTTGGAGATATGGTGGCACGCCGCTGCTCATTGTCGATTACTCCCCGGCGTGCCTGACCGCCAACGGTTCACATAATGCGGCGCCGGATCTGGGGAGCGACAAGGCCAAATGGGATGCGTTGGTCACGGAAATGGGCACACACGAGATTGCAAGGGGAGTGCGCTACTTCGAAGTATGGAATGAGCCCGATTGGGTATTCTTTTCAGGCGGCCTGGAAGAGTATCTGAACCTCTACTCTGACACCGCCCGCGTCCTGGAGAGCGCAGCCAAGCAGGCAGGAGTGAACATCGAGATAGGGGGACCTGCTCTTGCGGATGTTCTTGATTCTCAGAATTCAGACTGGCTCAGCCCCTTCTTGGACTATGCAACAAAGAACGATCTCCCACTTGACTTCCTCTCCTGGCACAGCTACGCGAACTATCCGTACACCGGGCCCTTCAACCCGGGAGGCCAGCCGCTCTGTTTCGGCAGGGCCAGTGGGCCCGGTACCAACCTCTGTTATTACAACCCCAACCTCGATCCTCTAACCGTCGTGCACGAGCTTGGCCAGGCACGCGCCGAATTGGCGCGTTACCCGATATTGCACCCTCTCTTCATTGTCGACGAGTGGAACTTGGATGGAGAATACGATCCGAGGGAGGCCCAGACGTTCGATGCCGCCTATACCGCGGCGGTGCTGAACAGTGCGCAGGCGGAGCGCTTGGACGGGATGTGTTTCTTCACCGTTGAAGACTCGGCGAGCAATTCTGCGGAGGACTGGGGAATGCTCACGTCGGACGGGAAGCCAAAGCCTGTCTACGATACCTTCTCCTACTGGCATGATCTCGCGCCACGAGAGATTCCGGTGATGGTGTCCTCTCATCCGGCCCGGAGTAAGCACGGTGGGGTTGAAGGAGCCGACCAAGGGACCGTCGGTGCAGTTGCTTCTACGGCCGGTGATGGAACGGTGACGGTACTCCTCGATAACTTCAAGCCGTACGACAAGGCGGGGAACTACGGCACCCACGACCCGACCCCCTACGACCGGATGGTGGTGCTCGACGTCGCGGGGCTCCGGGGTGGTTCGTATTCGGTATCTCGGAAGCAGGTGGACGGTTCCCACGATGGAGGGCTGGTCTGGCAGGCGGTGGAATACGCCGCAGGCGGGAGCATAAGGATTGACTTCACTCTCTCTGGCGAGGGGGTTGCCTTTGTCACCCTGCATCCCGAAGGGTGAACCATCTCCCAGCCGGGTCGAGGCGGAGCCCATTGTGCCCATTGTGCTGGTGGTATCGGGTACCAGCACTTGGACTGGGCCAGCTCGCGCTCAGCTAGCCGGGATGTTTCCCACGTAGGCCCGGTCGACGTGGTCGAGGCGAAAGCCCAACTTCTCGTAGAGCGAGACGGCGCCGGTATTGGTGGAGTCAACGTAGAGCATCCCGACGGAAAGTCCTTTGGCTTCCAGATGCGCCAACCCGGCGAGGGTGAGCAGGCGCCCCAGCTTTCTCCCCTGGTAGGCGGGGTCCACTGCAATCACGTATATTTCCCCGAGGGGAGGATCGTGGTCAGCATGGACCTTTGTCCAGCAGAAACCGGCTAGCCTGCCCCGCTCTTCGTGGAGGAGGAATCCGGCGGGATCGAACCACGGTTCCCGGGTGCGTGAGGCGAGGATCTGCGCAGTCCACCCCCCCTGTTCGGGATGCCATTCGAATGCCCGGTTGTTCACCCTCAACCACTCCACCTCGTCCTGCCCGGGCACAAAAGCTCGTGTCTCGAGTGAGCTCACTTCCTCTCTCAGTTCGTCTTCGAGCGGAAGAGGCCTACGAAGCTGGAGGAGATCCCGCCCTATGGCCAGTCCAACTGCAGCAGCCACCGTGTCGGCCGAAGGCTTGGGTTTGGGGACCCAGAGATGGACGTGGCCTCCTCCGGCACGGGCGACTTCGCCAAGGGCGGCGGACAGGAGGGCTTCGGCCAGCCCGTTGGGATCGTCACGGTGGTGGGGGTGCACCACAAGATCCACCGACCAGTCTCCCGATCCGCCGGAAACCTGGGCATAGCCCACCGGCCCGTGGGCGTGCCCTGGCATGCGGGCGACAATGCCGGCGACGCTCTGCCTCCCTCCCTGGACCAGGTCCAGCCAGCGGTGTTCCCCCAGGGGAGGGTGGCCATCCGCATCGGACACCGCGCACAGGAGTCCCCAGACTGCTTCGATGTCGGGCGGGTCCATCGTGCGTCTTGTCTCCAAGGAAAAGGGCGATCGCCGGTCTTCCATCCACCTCGACAGTAACCTGCTGGCTGGTGAAGGACATGAGCCCCCGTGAACGGGTCCGCGAGGTGGCGAAGCGGTTGGCCAGGGAATACCCGGGGACCAACCGCGAGCTGTGCGCGCTGGACCGCCAAGGACCGTTCCAGCTCCTTGT
>JAKAWH010000035.1 GCA_021817065.1 Actinomycetes bacterium | reverse complement strand
CAGTGCGATCTGCTCGTCGGTGAAGGAGAACTTCATCGAAGAGAGCCTGCCTTTTCGGAGCGGGGCGCGATGGAGAGGCTCATCGAGGAGAGATTTTCGGAGCGGGGCGCGCACAACGGGTTCACTTGCGCGGCAACCCCAGCACTCTCTCGGCGATGATGTTTCGCTGTATCTCGTTGGTGCCCGCATAGATGGGACCGGAGAGTGAGAACTGGTACCCCTTCATCCAGGGCCCCTCCAGGCACGCTTCGTCTCCCAGCAGGGCGAGGGCAGTCTCGTGTAGGTGGATGTCCATCTCCGACCAGAAGACCTTGTTCAAGCTGGACTCTGGTCCGGGCTTCTCCCCGGATGCCAGCCGAGTAACCATCATGTCGGTGGCCAGTTTGTAGGCCTGCGCCTCCATCCAGCAGTCGGCCACCTGATCAGCCAGCGGAGCGGTTAGCGAGCCCGGAATCTCGCCGATCCTTCCGGCTGATACCCGTTCGCGGTAGAGATCCACGAGGCGGTCGACCACCGCCAGGAAGCGGCCCGGGCTGCGCAGCGACAGCCCCCGCTCCGAGCCGGTAGTGGCCATCGCCACCTCCCAGCCGCGGTTCACCTCTCCAAGAACATCGCTGTCAGATACGAAAACATCGTCGAGGAAGACCTCTGCGAAACCGGCGTCGCCGTCGAACTTGGCCACCGGCCGCACGGTCACCCCTGGACTCGCCAGGTCGACCAGGAAGTAGGTGAGTCCCCGGTGACGCTCCGCTTCGGGATCGGTCCGGAACAACCCGAAGAGGTGTGAGCAGAACGCCCCCCGGGTGGTCCAGGTCTTCTGGCCGGAGAGGAGCCACCCCCCGCCCGCCTCGTCGCGCACCCCCCGGCTCTGGATGCCCGCCAGGTCGCTGCCAACGTTGGGCTCCGACCAGCCCTGGCACCACATGTCCTCGACCCCTGCCATGCGGGGGAGGATCCGATCCTTTTGCTCGGGGGTTCCGAACTCGAAGACGGTCGGGGCGAGCAGGAAGATCCCGTTCTGGGCAACCCGTTGGGGCAAGCCGGCCCGGTAGTACTCCTCCTCGAATATCAGCCACTCCCACAGGGAGGCGTCCCGCCCGCCATAGGCGGCCGGCCAGGACACCACTGCCCAGCCCGCCTCGAAGAGCATGCGCTCCCACGCGCGGTGCACCGGGAATCCCTCGGCGGTATCGCCAGGCGGCATTGGCAAAGCGGGCTTGTTGGCGGCCAGCCATTCTGCGACCTCCGCCCGGAACGCCTCCTCACCCGGCGTGTAGGTCAGGTCCACCAGCCGGGCCTCTCGTACCAGCTAACCGCCCCTGTAACGAGTTCCACCCGTCGATTATGCTCCATGAGATGACGCCTCGTCAGATTAAGAACCGGGTGCCTGCCATCGAGGGATGGTTCACCCTCGACGAGTCGGCACCAGCCCTTCTGGGAAGCCGCTGCGGTGCCTGCGGCACCGTGTACTTCCCGGCAGAGTCCTACTTCTGCAAGAACCCGGCCTGCGATGGTTCCGAGTTCTCCCCGGTCCCTCTTTCCCGGCGCGGGCGGGTCTGGTCCTACACCGACGCCCGATACCAGCCCCCATCTCCCTACGTGGCTGCCGATCCCTACGAGCCTTTCGCCCTGGTGGCCGTCGAGCTGGTAGCCGAGAAGATGGTTGTACTGGGGCAGGTGGTCCCCGGCATCTCGGTCGACGACATAGCGGTTGGAGACGAGGTCGAGCTTGTCCTCGACACTCTCTACGAGGACGACGAGAACGAGTATCTGGTGTGGAAGTGGAAGCCGGCAGCCTCGCCGGCTTCACCGCGGGCCGGAGCGAGCCTGTGAACCCGGTCCGGAGCGAGCCTGTGAACCCGGTCCGGAGCGAGCCTGTGAACCCGGTCCGGCAGTCCGCCCCCTGCGCGGAGGGGACCCGATGAGCGACAGGTCGATCGCCATTCTCGGGGCCGGAATGCACCCGTGGGGCAAATGGGGACGCAATTTCGTGGAATACGGGCTCACCGCCGCCCGCGACGCCCTCGCCGATGCGAGCATCTCGTGGACAGATATCCAGTTCGTGGCCGGTGCCGACACAATCCGCAACGGCTACCCGGGCTTCATTGCCGGGGCCACCTTTGCCCAAGCGCTCGGATGGACCGGTACCCGGGTGTCGAGTTGCTACGCCGCCTGCGCGTCGGGGGCGGCTGCTCTGGCTTCCGCACGGGCGCAGATCCTCGCCGGACTCGCGGATGTGGCACTGGTGGTGGGTGCAGACACCACTCCGAAGGGCTTCTTCGCTCCGGTTGGCGGGAACCGCAAGGACGATCCCGACTGGCTCCGGTTCCACCTCATGGGCGCCACAAATCCCGCCTACTTCGCACTCTACGCGCGGCGGCGAATGGCCCTCTACGGCGCCACCGAAGAGGACTTCGCAGCGGTGAAGGTGAAGAACGCCCGCCACGGGCTTGCCAATCCCTTTGCCCGCTACCGCAAGGAAGTAACCGCCGAAGAAGTGTTTGCCTCCCCGATGGTGGCCGATCCGCTCCGCCTCCTCGAGATCTGCGCGACCTCGGACGGGGGCGCCGCCCTGGTGGTCTCCTCTCTCGACTTTGCCCGCCGGCACCTTCCACCGGGGACTCCGCTGGTGACCGTCGAGGCGATCTCCACGGTCACTCCGCGCTTTCCCAACACTGTCATCGAGATGCCCAATTTCTCGACCGATTCTGCGGCAGGAGTGGGGGCACAACCGGGAGCGAGCTTTCGGGACTCGATCGCCGCGGCAGCCTACGAGGAGGCGGGGATCGGTCCCGACGACATCAGCCTCGCGGAGGTCTACGACCTCTCCTCGGCGCTCGAATTGGACTGGTACGAGAACATCGGGCTGTGCAAGGAGGGGGAAGCAGAGCGGTTGCTGCGCGATGGGGACACCACCATCGGGGGTCGGGTACCGGTGAATGCCAGCGGAGGGCTCTCGTGCTTCGGCGAGGCGATTCCGGCCCAGGCGATCGCGCAAGTCTGCGAGCTGGTGTGGCAGCTGCGGGGCACCGCCGAGGGTCGCCAGGTGGAGGGAGCCCGGGTCGGGATCACCGCCAACCAGGGGCTATTCGGCCACGGCTCCTCGGTGATCGTGAAGCGATGAAATCGATCCTGCCCGCTCCGGGTGGGCACACCTACTGAGGAGGCAGCCGTGGCAGATGTGGAAGTAGAGCACTCCGGGGGCGTCCTCACTGTCACCCTCAACCGCCCGGAGAAGAAGAATGCGGTCACCACCAAGGTGTGGGAGGACCTTCGGGACCTTTTCAGCCGTACCCGGGCCTCGTCGGACGTGCGGGTGGTCGTGGTGACCGGCGCGGGCGGGGCTTTTTGCTCGGGCGCCGACCTGACCGACCTGGAAGGAATGGGCGCCCATCCTCTCCCCTACATGCGGATCGTGTCGGACACCGCCCTGTCGCTCCACCGGCTTCCCCAGCCCACCATCGCCAAGGTGGAGGGGATCGCAGCGGGAGCAGGGTGCAACCTCGCCCTTTCGTGCGACCTCATCGTCGCCTCGGACTCCGCCCGTTTCACCGAGATCTTTTCCAAGCGGGGACTCGCCCCGGACTTCGGAGGCTCCTGGCTGCTCCCCCGCCTGATCGGGTTGCACCGCGCCAAGGAACTGGTCTTCTTCGGCGACATCCTCTCGGCGGCCGATGCTCTCGACATCGGCCTCATCAACAAGGTGGTCCCGGCGGATGAGCTCGACGGGGTGGTGAGCGAATGGGCCGCGCGCCTCGCTGCCGGTCCGCCCCTCGCCCTTTCGATGGCCAAGTCCCTCCTGAACAACTCCTTCGCCACCTCCCTGGAACAGGCGCTGGAGATCGAGGCGGGCCTCCAGAGCGTCAACCTGCGCTCCGAGGACGGAGCCGAAGCGATGGCTGCGTTCGTGGCCAAGCGCGAGCCGCAGTTCAAGGGGCGCTGAGGCGGCACGGGGTTAGTCCAAGGGGGCGCTGAGGCGGCACGGGTGCTGGGTTCGCTGCAGGGTGTGGCAGGGGCCCGGGTCCCGTTCAGGCACGATGCAGAATTCCGGTATTCCCGTAATACTGCTATAATGCGTCCCATGGCGCCTGAGCACACTTTTGTCACCGTTCAGAGCCGGGGCGTCGTGACGATCCCTCCCACTGTCCGGCGCAATTATGGCTTGGACCGGCCGGGTGCCCAGGTCGAGATCATCGAGCGGGAGGGGGAGATCGTCCTCCGACCTCACGTGGCCGTCCCCGCCGACCAGGCGTGGTTCTGGACCGAACGGTGGCAGCGGATGGAGCGGGAGGCCGACGAGTCGGTCGAACGCGGTGGTATCGCCCGATTCGAGGACGCCGAGTCGTTCCTCGACGAGTTGGAAGAGTGAGGTTCGAGCGGACCGATCCATTCAAAGCGGACTACCGGCGGCTCACTCCCGAGGAACGGGCAACGTTCCGTGAGGCGGCTCGGGAATTCAACGACGCCTGCGATCGGTTCATCGAGACCCGCGACCCCGCTATGTGGCCGGCGCGCCTTCGGGTCAAAGCGGTGACAGGCGCCCTCGGAGTGTTCGAGATGACCTGGAGTTTTCGCGGTCCCGATGGGCGAGCAAGTTGGGAGTGGGTGACCGTGGTCGACGAATCGGGAGAAGATCACCCGGCGGTGCGGTGGCGCCGGCTCGGAAACCACCGGATCCTTCGGGACCCGTAGGCGTCACGTCCGCGAAACCCTACTTTTCGACGATCACCGGAGTGCCGAGAGGCAGGACCGGCACCAGCTTCTCGATGTCGGCGTTGTCCAGACGGATGCACCCGCTGCTTGCCGCGTGCCCGATCGCAGAGGGATCGTTGGTTCCGTGCAGACCGATCTGTCCGGGACCGCCATCGAAATGGTGGAAGACGTTCGAAAAGGCGGAGAGCCCGTAGGCGTAGGGCCCGTACACCCCGTTCGGGTCGGGTTGGCGGAGCAGCTCGGTGATGAACCAGGTCCCCTCAGGGGTCGGAGTGGACGGCTTCCCATTTGCATCTGTCACCGATAGGATGACCTGGGGCCCGTCGCTCACCACCACCTGGTGGGTGACTAGGTGGGCGACCACCTTGTAGTCGTCCAACGCCAAGCGCACCTCACCGTCCTGTACCCAGGCAGTCGACTCGTTGGGCCGTTGCGGAACGTACACGTCCAGCCAGGACCCTTCCACCTGCTTGACCAGAAACACTGCAGGGACCCCATACCTGTTGGGACTGGCCCACACCTGTGGATGGCCACCGGCAACCGGAGACGGATACAGGCTGACGCTCGTACTCGCGGCAGTGGCCACCATCGGGAGATAGGAACCGGCGGGAACAGCTGCCCCGTGAGAGTGGACCGAGCTCTTCCCGCCGGCAGGGTGCGTAGCACTGGGCCCACTATCCGGCAGGAGGACCGCGGCGGTGACGATCAGCGCCACCAAAGCGGCAACCACGGCGACCGTGCCCGCCAGCCTGCGGGGACGCAGCGAGACCGCCCCAGCCGTCCCAGCCGTCCCAGCCGGTCCAACGGGCTCGGCTTGCTCGGCCGGTGAAGTCGGCTCGGCCGGTGAAGTCGGCTCAACCGGCTCAACCGGCTCAACCGGTGAAGTCGGCTGCTGCAGTAACCGCATCGGCGGGGGAAGCCTGGGCAACAGGGGCGGTGTAAGACGCGACGGTTCCGCCGGCCGGATTGACTGTCGAGGACGCCGTCGAGGTGCACCCGAGTCCTGCGGCGATTTGGCTGAGGACCGAGTCGAGAGTGGAACCCAGGGTCGGGATCTGACCGATCCCGGCTTCGACCTGGGCGAAGACCGGGCATACCTGATTGGCCGCGGACCCGCCCGAACCGGTGCAGCCGAGTGCGGCCTCGAGCTGTGCGATCCCGCCGGAGACCTGCGAGCCGGCATTGGGGACCTGGCTCACTCCGGATGACACCTGCGCAAGTAACGGGCAGACGACCTGATCGACGGGAGAGGTCGGCGCCGAGGTGGGCGCGCTCGGGGTGGAACCACCGGCAGAACCCGAACCGGAACCGGTCACCGACCCCAACGCGGAGGTCGCCGACGAGACAAGCGGGCTCACTGCCGCGGACGCCGGGGCGGGTACGGAACCGGTCACCGACCCCACCGCGGTGGTAACCGACGAGGCAGCAGAGGAGACCGGAGCGGGCAAGGGCACCGGTGAGGCGGGGATGCTCGGGAGCGTGGTCGGAGGAGTGGATGTGGGCGCGGCAGTGCCCGATGTCCCCGTGCACCCCGCGGCGCCGGATACGGTGGACACCGTCCCACCGAGGCCTCCCAGAGATCCAGTGGCTGATCCGGCCTGGTCCAGGGTGCTGCACACCTGGCTCGGCATCGGCGTCGAGGCGAAGGAATCGGCGGGAGTACCGATTATGCCCGCCGCCCCGGCGGCAATGCTCATGACCCCCAGCCATCTCACCCCGCGCCGGGTAGACCTGTTCTTGTCGGTGGATGTACGCAACACGTGAGTTCTCCTCTGCCCCTCAACCTTCTGGCTCCCACGCCACGTTGGACAGTGGGAAAACCGAGGTGATCCTCCGGGCTTGCGGAATCACTCTGCGTGATGTCGGGGGACCTCTATCAGGACCCGAGGGGTGTGACAGCAGGGGTCAACTGGGACAGATGCGGCCATTCCGGCGAGCAGGTGGGAACCCCCGGAACTCAGCGAATCAGCGCATTGGTGGGAAGCATCGACACCGACAGGTCGGGCACCGGGTTGGCAAACTCGGGGAACTTCGGTGTGGCGGTCGCGCGGTGACGGGTGGTCGAGTGCACCGGGTCGGCGTCGAAGTGAGGAATCACCTTGGAACCGAACAGCTCCAGCATTTCCAGAACCTCGTCGTGCGACAGGCTGTCGGAGGGAACCCCGAACACCACCTGGTCGCAACCGACCCGCTGGTATCGCGTGACCTGTTCACACACCTCGTCGGGATCGCCGCAGAGGAGCCATCCATCCTCGATCAGTCGGTCGAGGTCCTCCTCGCTTCGCAGCGGAAAAGGCGGTTCCGGCCACACCGGTACCCCTTCCGGGTGCGGCATGGTGTCGTGGTAGAGGCAGACCATCGAGTAGAGATATCCCCGGCCGGCCCGCATGGCCACCTCGCGCGCTCGAGCCCTGTCAGCCAAGCAGATCACCGCGTTGGTCATCATCACGTTGTTGTTGACGTACTGGCCCACCGGCTCGGCGCAATTCGCCACCGCTTCCTTGTAGGCGTCGATGCGCCCGGCCAGCGCGTATACCGGCTCGAAGTTGAAGGCGATGGCACCGATCCCGAGCGATCCGGCGGTAGCGAAAGTGGCCGGGTTCCCGCATGCGACCCAGATGGGGGGGTGCCCCGGCCCGTAGGGTTTTGGAAGGACGTTGTGGGGGCTCGGCACGGTGAAATGATCGCCGTGAAATGCATAGTCCCTCTGCTCGAACATCCGGGGGATCTCCCGGATCACCTCGTTCCATTCCGGCTTGGTCGAATCCTTGTCCAGGATGTCAAAAGTGGCGATCTCGTGGCTGCCGGCTCCCCTCCCGGTCCCCCATTCGTAGCGGCGGTCGGTCAGGTGGTCGAGAGTCGCGACTCGCTCGGCGTTGCGCACCGGATGGTTCACTCGCGGCGAGAGATTCATGATCGCCGAACCCAGATGGATCCGCTCGGTAGCATGGGCGCAATAGCCCAACAGGACCTCCGGAGCAGAGCAGTGGCTGTACTCGGTGAGCCCGTGGTGCTCCCCGAACCAGGCGTACTTCCAGTTGTGGCGATCGGCAGTCACCACCAGCTCGATCTCGCGGCGAAACATCTCGTGCTCGCAGTCGGTGTCACGGGAGGCAGGGCCGGGTAGGTACCCGTTGAGGAAGATGCCGAACTCCATGGGGCGGGCTCCTTCGGGGGTCTCGGGGTCGGATGGGGATTCGGGTAGTGGCGCCCCCGGACAGTTCCCGTCCCAGGGCAGTTAGATTTCCAGGAAAAGGGGGGGCTCCCTGGATGACCAGCCTACCGGGAAGTAGAACAGGTTTCATATGACTTTAGCCTCTATAGCTACATGCCTGCTAGTGACTTCCGACCCTATACGATTAGGGACTAAAGACCCTGGCGGGCGATTTCAAACAACGAGAGCATGGCTCGGTGATCGTCGATCCTGAAGGCTCTGAAATAATGACCTGGAAAGAGTGCCAGTATCTGGCTGGTACTCTAACGGGAGGTGTCGCTCGGCTCGCCCTGATAGATCCCGAGGGTAGGCCGGCCCTTCTCCCCCTCAACTACGCGATGGTCGAGGGCGACCTGGTGGTGCGTACCGCCGACGAGGTGGTGGTTGAGGCCGCCGAAGCCCGCGCCAATGTCGGGGTGCTGATCGACGCGGCCAGTCCCGACGGGCAGAGACTCGCCTGGAGGGTGCTTGCACAGGGACCGATCCGGTCCGCCGGCGAGGACGACCTGGTCGACTGGTCAGGCAAGTCGGCCACCGCCGAACTTCCCCCGGTGGCCGGCGAGCACTACCTCCGGATCAACCCGGAGGTGCTGACCGGCACCCGCTACCTCCTCCCCGATGCCTCTGGAATGGATACCCTACGGTCCCCCGGGGAGACGATGGCCGCCACAATCACAAGCATTTGAAACGGTGACCGTCACCGGCGAGCCCCCGGTCAGCCTCGCCGCCCCCGACCGTCCCGGTCACGGGGATCATTCCGCACGCCACGGCCTGCTCAAGTGGCTCACCTCCACCGACCACAAGGTGATCGGCACCTCTTACACGGTCACCTCCATCGTGTTCCTTGTGCTCGGGGGCGCGATGGCAATGTTCATACGCGGGCAGCTCATCTCCCCGAACAACCACTTCGTCACCGAGCAGCAGTTCAACGAACTGTTCACCATGCACGGTTCGTTCATGATCTATCTCTTTGCCGGGCCGTTCGCCTTCGGGGGGCTCGCCAACTACTTCGTGCCGATCCAGATCGGCGCTCCGGACATGGCCTTTCCCCGCCTGAACGCCCTTTCGTACTGGCTCTACCTGGGGGGCGGCATCACCATGACAATGGGCTTTTTCGTGGCCGGCGGCGCGGCCGACTTCGGCTGGGTCGCCTACGCTCCCCTTTCCGACGCGGTCAACTCCCCGGGTGCGGGACCCGACCTCTGGATTCTGGCCCTCGTCCTCACCGGTTTCTCTGCCATCTTCACTGGTGTCAACATCATTACAACCGTGCTCTACCTCCGTGCGCCTGGCATGACCATGTTTCGGATGACCATATTCACCTGGAATATGTTCGTGACCGCCCTCCTCATTCTGGTCGCCTTTCCCGTCCTCACATCTGCCCTGGTAATGCTGTTCGCCGACCGTCATCTCGGGACTCACATATTCACGGTGGCGGGGGGCGGGTCGCCGCTCCTGTGGCAGAACCTCTTCTGGTTCTGGGGTCACCCGGAGGTCTACATACTGGCCCTACCCTTCTTTGGGATTGTTACCGAGATCATTCCGGTGTTCTCCAGGAAACCCCTTTTCGGCTACCGGGGAATGGCATACGCCACCATCTCCATCGGTGCCCTCTCCACCGGAGTGTGGGCCCACCACATGTTCACCACCGGTACCACGCTATTGCCCTTCTTCTCGGGGATGTCCTTCCTCATCGCGGTCCCGACCGGAATCAAGTTCTTCAACTGGATCGGAACCATGTGGCGCGGCCATATCCAGTTTCGTGTGCCGATGCTTTTTGCTATCGGCTTTCTTCTCACCTTCCTCGTCGGCGGGATCACCGGTATGTTCCTCGCCTCCCCTCCGATCGACTTCTCCACTCACGATACATACTTCGTGGTAGCCCATTTCCACAGTGTGGTGATGGCGCTGGTGATGGGAGGGCTGGGAGGAATCTACTTCTGGTACCCGAAAATGACCGGCCGCCATCTCAGGGAAGGCCTGGGCAAGATCAACTTCTGGCTCCTTTTCATCGGGACCAACGTGATGCTGGTTCCGATGTACCTGGTGGGCTTGTACGGCATGCCCCGCCGGATCGCCCTCTACCCTGCCAATGCAGGGTGGACCTATCTGAACCGCTTCGAATCGATAGGAGGGTTCATCATCGGGCTGTCGTTCCTGGCGTTCGTCCACAACATCGTGATCTCGTGGCTTAGACCGGTGCCGGCCGGGGACAACCCCTGGGACGGACACGCCCTGGAGTGGGCCACCAGCTCTCCCCCGCCCTCCCACAACTTCCACTCGATCCCCAGGATCGCCTCCGAACGGCCCGCGTGGGACCTCCACCACCCGGAGGCCCCCAAGGTGGAGCAGGTTGCCCGCGTACCGGAGCCAGTGGGATGACGACCTCCCATACGATGACGGCTTCCCCCCATGGAAGGAACCCCAAATGACAAATCCGGGACTCGGAACAATCCGGTCGGATTCCGGCGCCGAGGAGGCGTCCCTGTGAATTCCTCCCGGCTCGATCATGTGACGAAGTTCCCCGAGATCGCCTACGAGGAATGCCTCGAGCACCTGGCCAACGGCCAGATCGGACGGGTGGCCGTCAGCGTCGGCGCCCTCCCCACCATCCTCCCGGTTCACTACTGCCTGAACCGCACCCGGGATTTCGTGGTCATCCGATCGGTGAAGGGCACCAAGCTCTCCGCGGCAATGAAGGGCGCCATCGTGGCCTTCGAGATCGATCACCACGAGCCGGCCACCGACACCGGCTGGAGTGTGGTGATCCAGGGACGCTCCAGCGAAGTGGTCAACCCGGTCACCGTTCTCGACTACGAGGATCTTCCCCTTCGCCCGGTCACCCCGGACGGCATCGACGATCACTTCATCCAAGTGAGCCTGGACATCGTCACCGGGCGGCGCCTGGACCCCCTCGACGACCGCCGCTGACCGGAGACCCCTTCACCCCAGACGCAACGTCTCCAGCGGCTCCAGGCGGGCAGCCTTGATGGAGGGATAGAGGCCGGCCAGGATGGCGACGCTCACCGCCAGCCCCATCCATATCGGGAAGCGATTGTACGCGATCACCACGACCCAGCCCTCAATGGCCGAAGCCAGATAGATAACCATCACCCCGACCACCGCCCCGACGCACGCCCCCAGGAGCCCGACGAAGAGAGACTCGAACATGAACTGGGTGGCGATCTTCGACCTTCCGTGCCCGACCGCGCGCCGGATACCTATCTCCGACGAGCGCTGGATGACCGAGATCGACATGACGTTGGCGATGCCGAGGCCACCGACCGCTAGGGCAAGCAAACCGGCAAAGAGCGCCACTTGCTGAAGCGTCTTGTTGGCCTGGGCCGCCGCCTGGAGGACGTCGCTCGGCACCTGGGTGGATACCTGGTCCGGTCCTCCCAGGCTCACCGCGGTGGGGATCGCCTGATTGGTCTGTGTGGTGGTGCCTGGATCGGCGCGGATGTAAAGCTGGTTGGGCAGTCCGTTGGTTCCCAACACATATTCGGCCGCCCACTGAGTGACGAAGATCGCGTCGTCGAGTGAGGGGTCCAGGCCAACCGGTGCCATCTCGCCGACCACCCCGAAATCGAGCCCGTTGAGCTGGATGGTCCGCATTTCGCCCGGGAGATAGCCGTAGTGGTTGGCGATATTCGACCCCAAGACCGCCGAGCGCAAGTGCAAACTGATGTCGGCGGTGTTCAGCCAGCGACCGTCGAGCATCGACACTTGAAGGACCCTGGGAAGGTCGACCCCCGCAGCGCGAACCGGAACTGGAAAAGCCCGGTAGTAGTCGCTTCCTGCCGCGATCGGTAGCGAGAGCACACTGGAAAGGTTGGTGACCGACGCGACGCTCTGCACCGTGCTGATCGCCTCCACCCGCTTGATGACGTCACTGGGAAAGGTCGGATTCTGGGAACCGAAAGTGCCGCCCGACTGGGCGATGATCAAGTTGGTCCCCAATTGGGCAAGCTTCTGCTGGAGTGCCCCCTTGGCACTCTCGGTCAGGCCCACCGCGCCGACCATCGCCGCAACCCCGACGATGGGGCCGAGCATGATGAGAGCGGTCCGGACCTTGCGGGCGGTGAGACCGGTCCACGAGACGGTGAGCAAGTCGCGAAAGTTGCTCATGTCATGCCGGCGCCAACACCTCGTCGCTGACGATCCGCCCGTCACGCATCGATATCTTGCGTGCAGCTGTATTGGCTACTGTGAGATCGTGGGTCACCATGACCACCGCACGCTCCGGTGACTGGAGCTTGCTGAATATCTCCAGCACGTGTGCAGCGTTGACCGAGTCAAGCGCTCCTGTTGGCTCGTCTGCAAGGATCATCAGCGGGTCGGTGACGATGGCACGGGCGATTGCCACCCGCTGTTGCTCCCCCCCCGACATCTGGATGGGTCGGTGATGATGGCGCGCTGCCAGCCCCAACTGATCCAGCGCGTCGAGCGCCCGCTCGCGCCGCTCTCGCGGACGGATGTCACGGTAGAGCAGGGCGGTTTCCACATTGCCCAGCGCAGTCAGGTGGGGGATCAGGTGGAACTGCTGGAAGACGAAACCGATCGAATCGCCGCGCAAGCGGGACCGTTCCAGGTCCTTCAAGCAACTCACGTCCTGACCGGATATTCGCACCGCACCCGAGGTCGGTAGATCGAGCACGCCGAGCAGTCCCAGCATGGTGGACTTCCCCGAACCGGAGGGACCGACGATCGACATGAAATCGCCGGCATTGATGGACAGAGAGACCTCCCGTAGTGCGAAAACCTTCACTTCCGTGCCGTAGACGCGACTCACCCGTTCCAACTCCAAGAGCGGCTTCGAACCGACCTGCTCTCCGGAAGATACCTGCTCGATCATTACGGTCACCGGGCCCCCCGATACACGATGACCATCACGAGCACCCAAAGGCACCCCGGCACGAAGGACCTCACGAGGTGCTCCTGTCCACGGTGACCACCACGGTCTGTCCCAGGTGCAACCCACCGGTCACCTGGACGTAGGAACCCGACGTCAATCCGGTAGTCACCGGAACCTCGGTGAGCTTGCCTCCGTGGTGGAGATCGACTACCCGAACCACGTCTTGACCCGTGCCATTCTGCTTGACGGCGGCAATCGGAACCGAGAGGGCATTGGATGCCTCTTGAGTGGTCACCGTGATCGACACGGTCGCGCCGTCGGCATTGGCATCGCCCTTGGCGAGATCGGAGACTTCGATCTGGCCTTCGAATACCTGCTGGGCGCTCCCACCCGATCCTGAACCCGAGAGCAAAGTGGGACTGGAATCCAGCTCGGAGATCGTTCCCGTCAACTCGACCTGGCTCCCTGAGATGGTCATGGTGCACTTCTGGCCCAATGCGAGCTGATTGAAGTCCGAGGGAGATGCCTGGAGGGTCACCGACACATCCGGTTGGGTTAGGTCGACCAATGGCTCTCCGGTGGTCACTTCGTTACCTTGCTTGATGTAGACCTGCCCGATCCGCACCGGCCAGTCGGCGACGATCATGTCGGTCGGCTCGAACATCACGTCCTTCTTGATGGATTGAAAAGTCACGGTGACCGACTTCTGCCCTGCCCGAAGAATCACCGTGCCCGCCAGAGGCACATAGTCAAGCCCAGGTTGGGCAGTTCCCGCGAGGACGAAGTTCACCGAGGTGTCCTTGGAGGGAGCCTGATCGGCAGTGATGGTGAAGATGGCATCCCCTCCCTCGGTGATCGACGAGCTCCCCGTAGAGATGGTCAGGGTAGGCACCACCGAGGAGGTGATAGTAACGGTTGCCGCGTTTGGCACCCCCATCTGGTACTCGTCGCTTGGGGCGAGGGTGACCGTCAAGGTCCGGTCGGACTCGACCACATTGTCCACAATGGTTGAAATGGGTACGGTGATCTGGGTCTGCCCGGGGGGTATGACGATCGATGACGCCGGAATGATGAAGTCGGTCCCTTCCAACGCGGTTCCCGAATAGGAGAGTTGGATGGTGACCGGGGTCACAATGGCTTCGGAGAGACCGATCACCACCTGGAAAGGGTTGCCCTTATGGAGGTAGGCGATCGGAGACTGCAGGGTGACGATCGGCAGCGGCGTCTGGGCATTCGCACCTGAAATGGTGACTACCGCCGATCCTGGCGATGCGACGATGTAGGAGCTCGATGGCGACTGAGCAACGGACACCACGATGTACCGGCTCGGTTCGATGGTCTGAATGACCAGGGTCTGGATGGTGAAGGTCACAGACGTGGTGCCGGCGGGGATTACCATCACCGGGTCGGGAGGGTTGTAGTCGGTCCCGGGTTGCGCGGTGCTACCCGCCAGGGAGAGCGCGACGTGAAGATCGCTGGTGGGCGCCTGATCGGCAGTCAGTGTCAATGTCACCGAGTCGCCGGGCTGGATCGTACTGGTCCCGGTAATAGTTACCTTGGGGACGTTGGGATCGTGGATGGTCACCGAGGCGCTGTTCGCGGAACCGATCTGGTAGGCAGCACTGGAAGCCAGAGCAACGGTGAGTACGCGGTCGCCCTCCACCAGATTGTTCGACACGGTAGGAATCGGCACGCTTAGCTGGGTCTGGCCGGGCGGCACCACCACGTTCCCTGCCGGCGGAGTGAAGTCGATGCCATTCACCGCAGTCCCGCCATACGAGAGATTCACGGTCAGGGCGGTGGTGACCGGCTGGGAGAGGCCGATCATCACCGGGAAAGGCTCCCCTTTTGTCAGATAAGTGGTCGCCGAGGTGAGGGTCACCGTGGGCACGATCTGGGTGGTTGGCTCGTTGATGGTAATCTGCGCGCTGGACGGCTCACCGACCGTGTAGCAGCCGGTGGGTGACGGGGAGATGGTGACTTCGATGAAGCGGTTCGATTGGAGAGTCGAGTTGACCAGGGTGTTGATGGTAACGGTCGTCGAGTCCGTGCCGCTGGAAAGCAGGACCACCGGATCGACCGGGCTGTAGTCGGCGCCCGCCTGGGCACTTCCCCCGATCGATAGGTAGACATCGGTGTCCTGAGAGGCATTCGCGTTTCCGTTGGTCGTTATCGTCAGGGTGATCGAAGTGCCCGCGGCAACGGTCCCTCCACCTGCGATGGTTAGCTGAGGTGGCGATGGGCAAGCAAAGGACGCTCGGGTGCCGACGGTGCCGGTACCTAATGCGGGAACGAAGTAAGCAGCTGTCGCGGCGCCCACCGACCCAGTGGAGGATCCGCTAGGTGCCCCGGCGGTGGCTGGCGACGCGGCAGAGGCGGCTGTGGCGCCTCCCGGTGGACCGATGGTGAGGCCGGCGGTGGATTGGGCACCGATCTGGTATCCGGTCCCCTGCTGGAGCGCGACGGTAGCCGCCTCGGTGCTGGCCGGGGTCGCGCTCGGATAGTGGTTCTGGGCCTGCCATTCGGCCAGGGCAGACTGAGTCTGCTGGGTGAAGACATCGTCCATTGTCCCCGGATTGTCGCCAGCGGCGGCAAGGATCTGCTTCAGCTGGAGCACGTCGGCCCCCACGTCGCCGGGTCCAAGGGGACGGAAGAAGGGCAACGAGCCCTTTTCGGCGATGGCGTCCCGGCCACCCAGGGAAAAGAGTGTCTGCCCGGCATCCATCGTATCGCCGTCCTTGGCCTCCACCGAGCTGACGAAGCTCGGGGCCTGGGCGGCGACGGTAGTGAGATTCTTGTGGCCAAGAGTGCCTGTTTCCACTTCCGTCTTCTGGAGGTCCCGGGCCTGCACCGCTGAGTAGATCACGGTCTGACCCGAGGCGGTGTTGCTTCCCTTTCCAGCAGTAGCCAGGACCAGCCCGACCGCCGCTCCGGCGACGGCAACCGCCACGACCACTGCCAACCCTTTGCGACGGGGAACGCGCATCCGGCCGGCAATCCGGCTCCACAAGCCCTTTCCCGGGGACAGCCCGGTTTCATCTTCGCTAGCCGGGTATATTTCCTCTGCGGGCACTTCGAGAGACTCATCGATGCGCGACATTCACTGACCTTCCTCCCTCTCCGCCCCGGCTGACTCATCGATCCGTGACATTCACTGACCTCCGTTATTGGACGAACCGGCTGGTGCGATCTTGTTGGCGCACGCCTCCATATCCCCGCTCGACAGGACGGACTGGCCCGGAGGGGGGACCATCTGGGAACCGCTCGACGAGTTGATGTCGAAGAGTCGACCGTTCGAGTCAGGAGTGGGCATGGGGATCTGCCACCCCCGCCCGATCATGCAGAGGCGCCACGAGAGGTACTGCTTGTTCTGCTTGACGATCTGGGCGGGAGTGAGCTTGTTCTCCGCGTTGGAGATGTCCTTGAGTGCTTGGAGGATCTGGCTCTGGGCCGCACAGGTCTTAAGGTTCTTGATATAGGTGGGGTCGTTAACCGGCGAATTCGGATCCTTGCCGTCGGGGACTCCGATGAAGGAGGAGCCGAGTCCCTGGAGGCACGACTGGAACACGCTCATCGACTGGAAAAGTGCGGTGAGCGGGTTCTGCTTGGCCAGAGGGATGGTGGTCGTGGCCATTTCGGCGGCTACCCGGGCGGCGTTGCCACTGGGACGCTCCGAGGGGAGAAGCTGGCCGGCCGCGAGAAAGGTGATCTTCGAGCCGGACCCGCCGCTCGTGCACCCACCGGATACCGATCCTGCGACCAATAGCAGGCACAGAGCGCGCCCCACGAAGCGGGCCGTCATCGACGGCACCACATTTCCAGGGAAACGATCACAGCGAAAGCAGCCGGCACGGTTACGCACGGTAACACACCGGGTGCCGCCAGTGGCAGACCGGTGGTCTTGCAACTATTGCACGCCGGCGGATCCATGTGTTGGATGTGCAGGTCTGGACGCGCAACGAGGGCTACTTCGCGCCAACGCTCCCCGGACGCGCAACAAGGGCCCGGGAGGGATGGGCCCTTGTTGCTGAGGCGCCTTCTCTCGGAGGGGGACGAGAGAGGCGAGGTTCCCGCCGCAGGTTGACCTAGGCGGCGGCCCCCAGAATCCATGAACGGATCTGGTCGTTGGTCTGGCGTGCTTGCTGGCGCGCCTGCTGCACCAAGGTGCGAGCGGACTCCGGAAGGCGGCTCTCCACGTCGTCCAGACGCTCTTCGACCTGGCTGACCACCGGATCGAGCTTCTCCTCGACGGTCTTGACCACCTTGGCGAGCTGGCCACGGGCCTCGCTCACCTGGACCTCGAGGTTCTTGGTGTTTGACTTCACCAGATCGGTCAGCTCCCGGCGGCGTACTTGCGCCCGCTGAAAAGCGATCACACCGAGGCCGACTACGACGTAGCCGGCATCCTTGACCGTCTTGCTGACCTCTTCGAATGCCTTGTTTGATTCCATTGCGCTGTCCTCCGTTGGTGACGATGGGGGGGAAGAGAGGAAGTTACGACTCGATCGCGCTTCCTTGTCGAAAGCCGCTCTCGTCATCGATGTTCACTATAGCAAGCGTGTGTAACTATTGCAAGCACTTTTTTGCTGAAGTTGTGAAATACCTGATTAGAGGCACAATAGATGACGGCACAGCACTCAGCCCCCTGCATCTGGACACCCCGCCGGGAACCCGGGCGGTAACTACGGGGGGGCGCCCCCCCGCTAGCATCACCCCGTGATGTCGAAAAAGACCACCTCATTCGCCATTGCCCTTCTTGCGGCCACCACCCTGGCGGGCTGCTCCTCGGGGTCGTCTACACCCCGCGACCTGGCGCCTGCTGTTTCCGTCTCCGGCAACCGGCTGGTCGACGGAGCAGGGCACACGCTCGTCCTGCGGGGAGTGACCCGGCAGGATTCCGAGATCGGGTGCCCCCGGGGCAACGTCTTCACCGATCCGACCGGTGCCTCGTCGCTGCAGGTCCTCCGCGGGTGGCACGTCAATACGGTGCGACTCCTCCTCAACGAGGACTGCTGGCTCGGGATCAACGGCGTGCCTGCCGCTGCTGCGGGAGCTGCCTACCGGAGCGCGGTGGTCGGCTACGTCAACCGCCTGAACGCGGCTGGCCTCATCGCCATTGTCTCCTTGGGATGGACTGCTCCGGGAAGCGAGCTTTCCGATAATGCCCGAGCACAGTTCATGGCCGACACCAGCCACGCAGCGGAGGTCTGGAAGTCGGTGGCTGCTACTTTCGCCGACCATCCGTCGGTACTCTTCGACCTCTTCAGCGAGCCCTACGACGTCTCCTGGAACTGCTGGCGAGACGGGTGCACTACGGCAGCTGGGTGGCAGGCTACCGGCATGCAGCAGCTCCTCGACGCCGTGCGGGCCGCCGGCGCCCACCAGCCCGTGCTGTTGTCCGGTCTGGACGAGGGCAATGACCTCTCCGGCTGGCTGACACACCTACCCCGCGATCCCGATCACAGGCTGGTTGCAGCATTCCACCTCTTCGATGTATATCCCTGCGTGACAACCTCGTGCTGGGACTCGCAGGTCGCCCAGGTTGCCGCCAAGGTGCCGCTGGTGGCCACCGAAGTCGGCTCCTATCTCTGCGACCCGTCGATCCCCAAGGCCTTCTACTCATGGGCCGCTCGGCACGGAGTGTCATTTCTCGGTGCCTTCTGGGACGTCGGCTCCTGCGGGCAGGGAAGCTCCCTCCTGGAAACCTCCCCCTCCGGAACGCCGTCACCTTTGGGGGCTGCCCTGAAAACCGCACTCGGCTGACTGGCGGCAGTGGCAAGTGACTTCCCTGACCCCTGAAGCCGCCCGTCCCCTCGGGGAGTTCTGATGGACGACCAGGATGCTGCGGCCGATAGCCGCCCCAGGCACGCGCCCCCGCCCAAGCCCTGGGCGGTGATCATGCACGCCCCCTTCGAAGGTCCCGGGCTGATTGAAGAAGTAGGTGCTCAGCACGGAGTCGAGTTCCGCCGCGTCAAGACCTACGCCGGCGAGCAAATACCCGACTGGCACACCCTCGGGGGGGTGGTGTCGATGGGAGGGCCGATCGGGGTTTCCGACGCCGAACACATCCCCCTGTTGGAAGCCGAGATGGGCCTCCTCTGGGTGGCAGTGGACCAACACCTCCCGGTCCTGGGGGTCTGCCTGGGCGCCCAGCTTCTCGCCGCCGCTCTGGGCAGCTCGGTCAGCGCGAGCAAGCTCCCCGAACAAGGTTTCGGCTGGGTCGCCCTCACCCCGGAGGGAGCCGATGACCCGGTGCTCGGACCGGCTGGGTCGACCGTGCCAGTGCTCCATTGGCACCAGGACACCTTTTCCATCCCTCGTGGATCGGTGCGGCTGGCGTCGTCACACATGTGCCGCAATCAGGCCTTCCGGGCCGGCCGGAACGCCTACGGATTCCAATTCCACGTCGAGCTGACCCCGCAACTGGTAGATGGATTTGCCGGACACCTCCCCCCCGGTATCGCCATCACCGCCGAGGAGCGGGACGAAATCGCCGCTGCCGGGCAGGGCATCTTCGACCGCTTCTTCCAGGTTGCCCTCTCCGGGAGCTGAGCCCGCCCACGCCCCCTGGCACAATAGTCTTGTCCCCATGGAAACACGCTCCCTCGGTAGTCAAGGATTAGAGGTGTCGGCGATGGGGCTTGGCTGTATGGGGATGAGCCAGTCCTATGGGTCGGCCGACGAGAGCGAGTCGATCGCTACCATTCACCGAGCCATCGACCTCGGAGTGACGTTCCTCGACACCGCCGACATGTACGGTCCATTCACCAACGAAGTCCTGGTCGGTAAGGCAATTGCCGGCCGGCGGGACGAAGTCGTTCTCGCAACCAAGTTCGGTAACCAGCGCCGCGAGGACGGGTCCTGGATCGGGGTGAACGGGAAACCCGAATATGTCCGTTCGTGCTGCGATGCTTCCCTGGCAAGGCTGGGCGTGGACTATATCGACCTCTACTACCAGCACAGAGTGGACCCATCGGTGCCGGTGGAGGAGACCTGGGGTGCAATGTCGGAACTGGTCACCCATGGAAAAGTACGCTTCCTGGGAATCTCGGAAGCTGCCGCCTCCACCATCCGCCGTGCCCACGCAGTCCATCCGGTGAGTGCACTGCAGAGCGAGTACTCCTTGTTCACACGCGAGGTCGAGGACGAGATCCTTCCGACCATCCGCCAGTTGGGAATAGGGCTGGTGCCCTACAGCCCGCTTGGCAGAGGGGTACTCACCGGCACCATTACCGGCACCGACGCCCTCGGGCGCGATGATTTCAGGCGCTCTGCTCCTCGCTTCACCGGCGAGAACTTCGACCGTAACATCGCGCTGGTGGCGAGGCTCGCCGATCTTGCAGCGACCAAAGCGTTGACGCCGGCTCAACTGGCCCTCGCCTGGGTACTCGCCCAGGGGCACGACGTGGTTCCTATCCCCGGAACCAAGAGAGTGCGATACCTGGAGGAGAATGTCGCTGCCCTGCACTGCTCTCTTGGTTCCGAAGACCTGGCAGCCGTTGAAGAGGCGGTGCCCAAGGGATCGGTGGCAGGTGAACGCTATCCCCCCGAGCACATGGCACGGGTCAATCTTTGACGCCTCCCCGGCGGGTGATCATGCCGGGTCCTTCCTGTTCTCCCCTACCCAACGAGCTCGTAGCACGATAGATCAGGGGATGCCATCACCTCCCTGAACCGGTCGAACGTCCACGGCCATGCTGAGGGGATGCCATCATCGTCGAGATACCAACTGTTGCACCCGCTTGCCCAGATGGTCTTGGCAGCCGCCTCCACTCGCTCGCGCTCGAAGACGTCAAGTGCCCGTGCACGTGCGCTGATCTCTCGGTAAGGACCCGCGGTGATCTGATCCACGAGTTGCATGATATAGGCGAGCTGCAACTCGGCAACCTCGATCAGAGAGAAGTTTCCAACCGGACCATTGGGCCCGTTCAGCATGAAGAGATTAGGGAAGTCGGGAACCGAGATGGAGTGGTATGCGCTGGGCCTCTTCGCCCACACGTCCTCCAGGGACACCCCGCCGCGCCCGATCACCTCCATCGGCCGCAAGAATCGGTCGACCCGGAAACCGGTGGCGAGAACAAGCACGTCCAGCTCGTGCATCGCGCCATCGACCGTCCGGATGCCAGCCGGCTCGATCATCAGGATCTTCTCAGTGACCAGATGGGTAGCGGGATGCTGCATCGCTTCGTAGAAGTCTGGTGATATGACCAACCTCTTGCACGCTGCCCGGTATGAGGGACGAAGCTTCTCGCGCAGCTCGGGATCGACCACGCTGTCCAGGTTGATCTTGCAGAGCTCGGCGAGAATCTTCACACTCACCGACTCCGAATCGACCACCGCGTTGGCGAAATTGTCGGAGAACGATCGCGACAGATCCTCGTGGAGAGTGACCATCGCAGAGGGATCTTCCCGATAGCGCTCCTTGTCGACCTCGTCGATGGGTGGGTTCTCCACTTTCAACACCCACTGAGGGGTGCGCTGGAAGAGACGGAGCTCGCCGACCGCCCCAGCCAGCGCGGAAACGATCTGGACTGCCGACGACCCGGTCCCGATCACCCCGACCCGGGCTCCCTCCAGATCCACCGAATGATCCCACCGGGCGCTGTGGAACGAAGCTCCCGCGAATGAGTCGAGGCCGTCGATGTCGGGATACCTCGGGTGGTGGAGTACCCCGGTTGCAGCGATGACGACGTCGGCGACGTCACGGGTCCCCGCCGACGTCTTCAGGTGCCACCTCCCGACACCGTGCCCGTCCTGCCGGTGTTCCAACCTGGTCACCTCCTCGCCGAATCGGACGAAGCCAGGGACGCCGTGTCGCTGAGCCACCTCCTCGAAATAGGCGCGGATCTCCTGCCCGGGGGAGAAGAGATGGCTCCACTCGGGATTGGGAGCGAACGAGTAGGAGTAGAGATGAGAGGGAACGTCGCAGGCCACCCCTGGGTAGGTGTTCTCCCTCCAAGTCCCCCCCAATGCGTCCGATTTCTCGTAGACGCTGAAATCGGTGAATCCGGCTTCCTGGAGCTTGATCGCCGAGAGGATGCCCGCCATCCCCCCGCCGATCACGGCAAATCGTGTCATTGACTCAGGGTAGCGGGAATCTGGACATGCGTCCAGACACACCGCGACTGGGTGATGAAGAAGAAGTATGTACTAGTTGATTTCATGCCTTTTCATTGCTATACATTGCAGTAGAGCCAGGAACGGCGGGTGCTAATGGGACGTGTATGAATCATCCCGCTACGCCCCTACCCCGCGAGGAAGAAAGAGGCAGGTATTACAATGGGCTCGATGATCGCTGCGGTATGGACCATGATCGCGGTGCTGACTGCTGCATTAGTGGCATTGATGCTCGACATGCGATCCGGCATCCGTCAGATCGGGTTCGACCTTCGCTCGGAGATCGGCGGGTTGCGGTCGGAGATGAAGAACGAGATCGGCGGGTTGCGGTCGGAGATGAAGAACGAGATCGGCGGGTTGCGGTCGGAAGTCCAGCGCCTAGCGGAGAACCAGGCGGAGATGAACGGCAAGCTGGAGATCCTGGTCGGCATGGCGCATACCCACAAGGCGGCCTGACCGCGGGTTCGCCTGCTCGGCTCCCGACCGAGATGTGGGTGGGGACCGGGCGGATCCCTCTCTGTTCTGTCGCTTTTGCCGCCGGAAGCTACCGGCCCACCTGCAACCCGCAGATCGCGGCGACATGCCGGTGCACCATCGTGGCATCAATCGGACCGTTCGATTCCTGCATGGCGATCCCGAAGAGGTACGCGGTCACGCCCACTGCCTTCTCCTCCACACGGTCTACACCGGTCGACTTCAGCAGATCACCGACGAAGGAGGACAGGAGCTGCTGCATCCCCACCAGCGTTGCGCAGTCGCCTGCCCGTACCCGCATGGCCCAATACTCCAACCACAGCGGCATCACCGCTCGGTCCCCGCTGGCGAAGGGCGCCAGGCTGGCGTCGATCGCATACCAGAAATGCTCGGCGCCATCGACCCCGGACTCGCTCGCGTGCGACAACCAGGTGATCCAGGCCTCGGTTGCCCGGAGCATCGCCGCGTCCACGATCTGATCCACGTCGTCGAAGTAGTAGTGCACGGTCCCCTTGGAGACCCCGGCGTGCTGCGCGATGGCCCGCACCGTGCAACCGTGCACGCCGTCGGCCAGGAGGACATCCACCGCGGTCGCGATGATCCGGTCACGCTTGGCAATCTGGGCGGGCGAGAGCTCGGAAGCCTCCCGGGGCGGGGTGCTCACCAGATACCCCGGCGAGAACACCGACCGCCGATTCGACTCACCCCAACTGTTCGCGCCAGTAGGCGATCACGGACAAGAGGGTGTCGTCGAGGTCGATCTCCGGCCTCCACCCGGTCGCCCTCTCCAACTTGGAGGGATCGCCCCGGAGCGCGGGGGTGTCGGCCGCTCGCTGGAGAGCCGGGTCGACCTCCAGCTCCAGATCGGCGCCAGAAAGGGCCACCAGCCTCTCGGCCAGCTCACCGATAGAAAGCTCACGACCCGAGCAGATGTTATAGACCTCCCCCGCCACACCGCCGGTCGCCACCTGCCGATACGCGCGGGCCACATCCCGGACGTCGGTGAAGTCGCGCCGGGGGGTGAGGTTGCCGACTGGGAGACGGGTGGAACCGCTGCGCTGCGCCTCAACGATCCTCTTGGCGAGAGCGGACACGGCGAACTCGGGCGACTGGCTCGGGCCGACATGGTTGAAGGGTCGCACCCGAACGACATCGAGCCCGTGCCCCAGGTGCGCCTGGATGGCCAGGTACTCGCAGGCCACCTTGGAGACCGCGTAGGGAGTCATCGGTTGCATCGGGGCGTCCTCGGAGAGAGGGAGATCCTCCGGCCGCACCCTTCCGTAGACCTCGGCGGAAGAGACCACCACCACCCGCGGGGGATTCTCCATTCCGCGGGCAGCCTCCAGGATGTTCAGGGTGCCGATTGAGTTGACCCTGAACACCTCGTCGGGCTTGTCCCAGGACTGTCCCACGTGGGTGAAGGCGGCGAGATGGAACACCACCTCGGGACTCGCCATCGCCAGCTTGCGGCGAACCACCGAGATGTTGGTGACGTCCATCTCGTGAAAAGGCGGGGCGGTAATCCGGTCTCCGCACTCGCTGAGGTGGCGCTGCAACCAGGTCCCGGCGAAACCGTCGCCTCCGGTTATGAACGCGAGCACGCCACGAACCCTAGCGACTCGCTTGGACGCCGGTCCAGGGTCAGAGCCCCCGAACCACCTCGACCATGAACTCGCCTGCCTCAGTGGGATTCTTGGCAACCCGTACGCCTGCCTCCTCCAGTGCGGCCATCTTGGCCTGGGCGGTGCCCGACGAACCGGAGATGATCGCGCCGGCGTGTCCCATCTTCTTGCCGGCCGGAGCGGTGACCCCGGCTACGTAGGCAACCACTGGCTTGGACATCTCCTTGGCTATGAACTCGGCTGCACGCTCCTCGGCGTCCCCTCCGATCTCGCCGATCATCATCACCGCCTTCGTCTCTGGATCGGCTTCAAAAGCCTCCAAGCAGTCGATGAAGCTGGTCCCCGGCACCGGGTCGCCCCCGATTCCCACGCAGGTGGTCTGGCCGATCCCCTGCTGGGTGAGTTCGTGGAGCGCCTGGTAGGTGAGAGTCCCCGAACGGCTGACGATACCTACCGGCCCGCCGGGCAGGGCGATGTCGCCGGAGGTGATGCCGATGTTGCACTTGCCCGGCGAGATGATCCCCGGGCAGTTGGGACCGATCAATCTCGTGCCCGGATAGTCGTTGACAAGCTGGTTGTAGACCCGTGCCTCGTCCTGGGCCGGAATCCCTTCGGTGATGCAGACGATCAGCTCGATGCCCGCTGCTGCCGCCTGAAGTATCGCATCAGGAGCAGCTTTGGGGGGGACCACCACGAAGGAGGTGTTGGCACCGGTCGCCTGCCGGGCGGCGGCGACATCGTCGTATACGGGGATGTCTTCCACCTGGGAGCCCCCTTTTCCTGGAGTGACGCCGGCAACCACCTTGGTGCCGTAGTCGCGATTCCGCAGCCCGTGGAAACGTCCCTGGCTCCCGGTCAGCCCCTGTACCAGGACCGTCGTGGACTCGTCGACGAAGATGCTCACTTGACTCCTCCTCCTGCAAGGGCGACCGCCTGGGCCGCGGCTTGAAGCATGGTCGGTTTGGATATCACTCTGCCGGAGGTGTCTCGCGCCACGATTGCTCTCCCCTCCTCGGCGTTGGTGCCGTCCAGTCGCAGAACGATGGGAGAGGAAATATCCACCCGGCCGAGCGCATCCATGATGCCGTTGGCAACCTCCTCGCAGCGGGTGATGCCACCGAAGATGTTGACGAAGATCGACTTGACCGCTGCATCGGAGTTGATCACCTCAAGGGCGGCGGCCATTACGTCGGCGTTGGCGCCCCCACCGATGTCGAGGAAGTTGGCAGCGCTCCCCCCGACCTGGTTGACCACGTCCAGGGTCGACATGGCCAATCCGGCGCCATTTGCGATGATGCCGACCTCGCCGGAGAGGCCTATGTAGTTGAGGCCCCGGGCCCGGGCAAGTTTCTCCCGGTCGTCGAGGACTTCGGTCGCCCGAAACTCGTCCCACTCGGGATGCCGGAAGGCGGCATTGTCGTCCAGGGTCACCTTGGCGTCCAGCGCATGCACCTTGCCGTCGGGCGTGAGGATGAGCGGGTTTATCTCGACCAGGTCGGCGTCCCCCTCCACGAAACAGCGGTACAGCTTGACCAGGATGTCAGCGGCACCTTCCCTCGCCTCTGCGTCGAGACCGGCATCCGCTACGACACGATCCGCTTCGGCGCGGGTGATCCCCTTGGTCGGATCGACGTGGAACCGCACGATGGCAGCAGGATCGTCGGCTGCCACCTGCTCGATGTCCACCCCACCCCGGGCCGACACCATGCAAAGATGCTTCTTTGCCGAACGGTCGAGGGTGAAGCTGGCGTAATACTCCTTGGCG
>JAKAWH010000147.1 GCA_021817065.1 Actinomycetes bacterium | reverse complement strand
TTCTCTCCTACCTTCGCCGAGCTGGATTACGAGCTCCCCCAGCACTCGGAGTTCTTCGCCATGCTCCGCAAGGTCTGCAATACCGGGTCCCCCATCAAAGTCGACACCGCCATTTCCGCCGCCGACGCGTCTACCAGCGGGTACGTCATCAAGGAGGGGAGCTACTGTCTCCAGATCTTCTCGGTAGGAGAGAACGAAGTAGCGCTCTCGGTGGAGGACATCACCGAGAGGGTCGGCGCGCAGAACGCACTGATGCATCAGGCGCTGCACGATGCAGTGACCGATCTCCCCAACCGGGTCCAGCTGCACCAGAGGCTGATCGCCGCGCTGTCACTTGCCGAGCGCACCGGTCAGGCCGTGACGGTGTTCTTCGTCGACATCAACCAATTCAAGGAGATCAACGACACACTCGGGCACCAGTTCGGTGACCAATTGCTCCGGCAGGTGGGAGAGCGCCTGAGCACTATCCTCTCGAAGGCCGATATCCTCGCGCGCTTGGGGGGTGACGAGTTCGCAATCGTCCGGACCTCCCAGGACGGCGAGCAGACCGCTCGGGAGATGACAGCCCGCATCCACGAGGCCCTCGATCCCCCCTTCATGCTCTCGGGGATCCCCGTGCGCGCCGGCGGGTCCATCGGCATCGTCAGCTTCCCCGATCACGGCCGTGACGCGGAGACGCTCCTCCAGCGCGCCGATATCGCGCTCTTCTCGGCAAAGCGCAATGGAGCGGGCAAGGCGACCTACAGTCCGGACCACAGCCATTTCAACATCCGCCGTCTCACACTTCTCGGCGAACTCGGACCGGCCATCGAGCGCGGCGAGATGGTGCTCCACTACCAACCAAAGGTCAACATCCAGAACGGAACTGCGGTCGGCATGGAGGCGTTGGTGCGGTGGCAACATCCACGCCGTGGACTGCTCGCGCCGGTGCACTTTATCGAGCTCGCCGAAATTTCCGGGCTGATCAACCAGCTCACCCGGTGGGTCGGCCAGGAGAGCGTGCGCCAGGTGCAGAAGTGGCGTGCGGATGGACTCGACTTGCAGCTCGCCGCCAACGTGTCCGTCCGCAACCTTCACGACTACTCACTCCTCGACTGGCTGGAAAACCTGCTTTCCGAATCCGGGATGCCGGCCGAGAGAATGATCCTGGAGATCACCGAGAGCGCCATCATCGACGAGCTGCCCATCGTCGAGGACATGCTCAACAAGATCTCCGCTCTCGGCTTCCATACCAGCGTGGACGACTTCGGAACCGGCTACTCGTCGCTGTCTACTTTGCGCAGGCTCCCGATCAACGAGATCAAGATGGACCGCTCCTTCGTCGCCAACATGATCACCGAAGAGCACGACTATGCGATCGTGCGCTCGATGGTCGACTTGAGCCATACGCTGGGCATCAAGGTCACCGCCGAAGGCGTGGAGGACAAGGAGACCTTGGACCTGTTGCGCAACCTGGGATGCGACCTCACCCAGGGGTACTTCTACTCACGCCCACTACCGCCAGTGGAATTCGAGAGCTGGGTGCGCGACTGCAATAGCCAGTCCGATGGCATAGGTTCCATGGGAGCGGGAGCGAACGGGAGCAAGCCGACGCCAGCCAACCCACCAGCGACCGCCGTCGCGCCAATGCCCGCCACCGAACCCACTCCCTGATCCTCTCTGCGTTCCTGACACCACTCCTTCCAGGAACCCATCCGGACCCTGGCAAACTGGGCCGATGACCTCGGGTGAGCTTGGACTACGCAACGACGTCTACCGGCGCCCTTTGGCTACCGCCCTGGAGCGCCTGGGGCTGGGCGCAGGCTGGTGCTGCGCCGACGTCGGTGCGGGCGGCGGGGACGTCAGCGTCGCCCTCGCCGCGATGGTCGGGCCCTCCGGGCGCGTCTACGCAGTCGACAGCGACCCGTCCGCCCGCGATGCGGTGGCCGCTCGTGCTGCCGCCCACGGTGCCCAAGTGCTCAGCCTCACCCAGGCAGCCGAAGACTTGATCCTCCCGGAGAAGGTGGATCTCGCCTTCTGCCGGTTCCTCCTCCCCCACGTCATCGATCCCGGTGCGGCGATCGCCCGGATGGCCGGTGCGGTCCGGGAAGGAGGGTGGCTGGTCGCGCAGGAACCGATCACCTCGGCCGGACGGATCGGGGGGAGACCCTTTTCCATGCCGGAAGCCACCCATCCTGACGTGGGTGCGATCCTGCCCGCACTGGTGGCCGGCACGGAGCTCACCATCGTCGACACCTGGTCCGAATCGCCGGCCGGTATCGGTCCAGGTCCGGTGGCCGACTACCTGGAACAGATCACCGGAGTCGACCCAGGTCGGGATCCGGTGGTGTTGCCACCGCTGGTCACCGTGATCGCACAACGCTGACTCCCACACCTGTGCCGGCGCCAGGGTGATTCGGCGACCCCTGGTAGCCTCACCTCGCATGTCAGACATTTCGACCCCGAAGCCCGATCTGGCCGACGCCGCGCGTGCTCTCGACGTTGCCGACCAGGCTATTTCCCGTGCGATCAAATTCCTCGCAGCCACCGGCGGCGCCGATACCCACCAGGTCGCAGCCTACGATCTCGCCCATGGAGCCGCAGGCATCAGGATGGCGCGGGCCGCTCTCGAGTACGGCACCCACGGCGAGACCGAGGCACGAATCGCCTGCGCATTCTCAGCAGACGCCTTGGCCGAGTTGGAAACGCGGGTTGCCGGTCGAGCCCGAGGATGGGGCCTCGAGGCTGGCTTCCTCGCCGACGCAGCCGCCTTCATCGACATCTGGCGCGATCCCGACGTCCTGGCGTCTATGGCCACCGTTCCGGGCGATCGGCACCTCGACTCGGACTTCGAGATGGTTGCCGACACCTTCCGCCGCTTCGCCGAGGACAAGATCGCTCCGGTTGCCGAGCACGTCCACCGGATCAACGGAGACATTCCCGACGAGGTGATCTCCGGGCTTGCGGACATAGGTGGTTTCGGGCTCTCGGTCCCCGAGGAATACGGAGGTTTCGCCGAAGGCGGGGAGGGGGATTATATGGCCATGGTGATCGCAACCGAGGAGCTTTCGCGAGCGTCTCTCGGTGTCGGCGGCTCACTCATCACTCGCCCCGAGATCCTGACCCGTGCCCTGGTCAAGGGAGGGACCGAAGAGCAGAAGCGCCACTGGCTTCCCAGACTCGCATCGGCGGAGATTCTCGCAGCAGTGGCGGTCACCGAGCCCGACTTCGGATCGGACGTGGCCGGCTGCAAGGTAGCCGCTCGCCCGGTGGGTGCGGACGGTGCGGACGGTGCGGACGGATGGTTGATCAACGGAGTCAAGACCTGGTGCACCTTTGCCGCCCGCGCCAACGTGCTCATGCTGCTGGCACGGACCGACCCGGATCGATCGGCAGCACACCGGGGGCTCTCAATTTTCATCGTGGAGAAGGAGGTAGCCGACGGCAAGGGATTCGTGCTCGCCCAGGACCCTTCCACACTCGGCCGGCCCGCCGGTTCTCCCCCAGGGCGCATGGAGGGACGGCCGATCGACACGCTGGGATACCGCGGCATGCACTCCTACGAACTGGCCTTCGAGAACTGGTGGGTGCCCAGTGCCAATCTGATCGGTGGGCCCGACGGCCTTGGTAAGGGCTTCTATTACCAGATGGAGGGCTTCGAGAACGGTCGGCTACAGACGGCTGCCCGCGCCGTCGGGCTCATGCAGGCGGCATACGAGGCGGCGCTGGACTACGCGAGCAACCGGGTGGTCTTCGGCTCGCCTATCGTCGACTACCAGCTCACCCGGGTCAAGCTTGCTCGCATGTCGATCGTAATCCAGGCGGCTCGCCAGTTCGCCTACCAGGTTGCGCGCATGATGGCCAAGGGCGAGGGATCCATGGAAGCCTCGATGGTGAAGGCGTACGTGTGCCGCGCCGCGGAGTGGGTCACCAGGGAGGCCCTCCAGATACACGGGGGCATGGGGTACGCGGAGGAATTCCCGGTGAGCCGCTACTTCGTGGACGCCCGGGTGCTCTCAATATTCGAAGGTGCCGACGAAACACTCGCCCTCAAGGTGATCGCCCGCCGCTTGCTCGGCTGACCTAAACCGATCCGCAAGCCGCCGGCTCTGACCACCGGAAGGGGGTGAGCTATGACCCTGGCTTCAGGCCAGCCCGCTCGCCGCGCTTGACGAACTTGATCGCCATCTTGCGGCTTGCCTCGTCGATCATCTCGTCACCGAACATCACCGCGCCCTTTCCTTCCTCCTCGGTCGCTTTGCGATAAGCGTCGAGAATGGCGATAGCTCGGTCGAACTGTTCTTGTGTCGGCGAGAATACTTCGTTCAGGATCGTGACCTGGTCGGGATGGAGCGCCCATTTGCCGTCGTAGCCCAGAGTCTTGGTCCGGTTGCAGTAGTCGCGGAACAGCTCGTGCTCACGGATCTTGAGGAATGGCCCGTCGATCACCTGCAACCCGTTGGCTCGACCTGCCATCAGGATCTTGGAGAAGACGTAGTGGAAGTGGTCTCCGGGGTACTCGGGAATCTGCACGCCGCCGGTCAGTACCGGCATCTCCATCGAGGCAGCGAAATCCGCAGGACCGAAAATGATCGTCTCCAGCCGACGGGAAGCAGCACAGATCTCC
>JAKAWH010000034.1 GCA_021817065.1 Actinomycetes bacterium | reverse complement strand
GTTCGAGAATGCCTGCCACCTCATCCCGGCTCAGCTCTGGAGCATCGACAACCAGAGGAACCCGGCTGGACCAACTGGGGTCCCACTTGCCCTTTCCGATCAGCACCACTCGGCAGGCGAGCTCGGTGAAGAGTCTCACCGCTGCCGGACCCCGAGATTCGAGAGACTCGGCGGGACCGACCACCAAGGCGCCCCGGATAAGGCGCGCATCGCGTGCCGCCGCTGTCGCGAGGTCTTCGAGATCAGCGCTGCCGTCCAGCCAATCGAGACGTAGGGATAGAACGCCGCCTCCCAGGCTCTTCATCGCGGATTCCACCATGGCCCGAGCTGCCGTCCCAGCGCGCTCGCGTACGTAGACAAAAGCTCTTGGGTCAGAGAGAGGACCGATCAGGCCGGTCCCCAGTTCCGGGGTCAATGTGAGTGGAGAGTCTTCGACGGACGCCACCACCGGGTCAAGAACGGTTTCCCCCAGGAGATAGCCGGCGACCCGGTCGGGCACTCGGAGAGGGCGGGTGAGAAAAGGCCGATCGGTCTCCTCCACGGTGAGCAGACCGTTCCTGCGCAGCGGTGCATGGGGCAGAACGCGCTCTCGTGCCCGCGCATCGAAAGTCCGATGACCAGCCAGCTCGATGGCCAAGCCGATCGATGCACGCCGCCGCGTCACATCGTCCTGGAGGTATCCGAAGAGCTTCTCGAAGCGGCTGTCGATATCAGGAGCCACCGCTCCGACGAGGATGCCGAGATCGATCGACGTGAGCGCGAATTCCCGCGCAATGTCAGTCAGCGGACCCGAGTGGTTGGCAGAGGCTTCTTCGTCGACCCGCTGGCATTCCGCCAAGAGCCGGGTCAATACCGCATCGTCGGGGATCATCGTCGAACCCGGGGCGGCGAGGATCTCGTCGACATGGGCATCGGTGACATATAGGCCGCGGAAGGGGTCGTCCGGTTGCTCGTCGCCAGCCCTCCGAATTGCCACCGCGCGGGCGACGAATCGTTCGAGAAGAGTGAGCCGGGACAGGAAGTGCCAATTGTCCATGCCGCCGGCGCTGAAGGACTGTGCCTCCGATCCACTGAGCGACACTGTCGCATTTCTCATCTGATTACTTCCTCAATTTCTGCGTCCTCATCATGGTTTGGTGGTGCCTCGCCATGCACCGTCTCGGATTGTCCCCCTGCACCGGCGATTCCAAATCGCGGTGGCTCGCTGATCGGTGGCCCGATCGGCACTTCGCTGGCCGGGTCCATCGGGGCGATGACTACTACATCGAGGGAAGGCTTCAGCTCCCCGCCCAGCGCGGACCACACGTCGGAGAGCTGACGGTTCTCCGGCGGCGGTTGTGCCACCAGCACCGGCACGGGCATTCCCAACGTCGCTGTCGCCCCGGTGAGCAACTCGAAGGGAATGATCTCGGTTCGCAAGAAGCAGGAGAGCAGAGCGGCTAGCAGGCGGTGCTCGTCCTCAGGACGCTGGGTCCAGGCAGTCAGAAGGTAAGCGAGGCGGAAGTGACGCGGCGGTAGATGCCGTGATACGACAGCGCCCTTGGCGTCCCGAACCGTGGCCTGCCCTGAGGTGCGCCGGTTCCTGTCCTCGCGGATGTCATAGAGATAGCAGTCGATGGTAGGAGTGCTTCGCCGGGTCGCCCAATCCTTGGTGGGCGCCTCGAAGACGACCTCGACGTCGCTCCCCCGGAGCGCGTCACGCTCGATGAGAGCGCGCAGTGCATCGTCGATCTCGTGGATCACCCTCGATACCTCACACTCACGACGACCGCAACTTCTCCATGACCTTGTCGATTGCGACAGCCTCGTCCAATCCGGCGACGTAAGCCGGTTCCAGGTGAAGCTCTACGACCACCTGCTTGGCCAGCGAGTCGCCACCCTTGAGCTTGGCGACGATCTGGCGAGCCATCTTCAACCTCTTCGCCCCGAGATCGCCGGTCTTGTACTTCTTCTTGTACCAACGGTATATCTTGTATGCAAGTAGGCCGATTCCGATCGCGGCACCTATGCCAGCCAGAATCGCCCAACCGATTGGATTAGTTCCAAGGGTGATTGCCGCTAGTGCCCCGGCACCGGCAATCATGCTCACGATACCTCCGGAGAAAGCGATTGCCCGCTTGATCATCTTGCTGTATTTCTGCTCCATCGCGTAGCGAACCGCAGAGACAATCTCGGTGGCCTCCTCTTCGGTGTGACCCTCGGCGATGGCCTTCTCCTTGGCTTCCTTTGCCATCTTGTCGAGCTTGCTCTGCTGGAAACCCGAGCTGATCAGCGCTCTCAGGTCCAGAGCGGACTGAAGGGTGGAGAAGAATAGTCCGATCGCGCCGGTAACGGTACCGATCAGCTTCGTCACATGCGCCGTGAAGGAAGCGACGTGATGAACCTGTCCGACCCCGGTATTGGCCAGAGAGGTAGCCGTTTGCGTCACGCCCGCATACGTCTTCCTCTCCTTGCCAGCGATGTGCTCATCCATCTGCTGGCTGCCGGGCGTGTGTTCCCGCCTAGTCTCCAACTTCCCCTCGTTCCACCAGTCCTTGACGATACCGGCACCACCCTTGATCTTCCCGCCCAGCCAGGACGCACCGCTCTTGATCGCTCCCCAGGCGGAACGCGCGCCGCTCTTGATCTTCCCGCCCAGCCAGGAGGCACCTCGTCCCACTGCTTTCGCCCCGGAAACAACGGCTCCGCCGACCGCCTTCGAACCCGCCGCGATCTTACCGCCCAGCCAGGAGGCACCTCGTCCGATAGCACTGGCTACCTTGCCCGCACCGCTCAATACCGCCGAAAAGGCGCCCCCCGCCGCACCGGCTAGCGAGGCGAAGAACTGGGAGAGTGCCGGCCGGCTCGGGCCTACCCCGAGCTGCTCCACTTCCATGCCGTCCATCCGCCCCCTCTCGGATGCCAGCTCCGCCTGGGCAATCGGATCTTCGGATAGCTCGGGAAGGGCGTTGACTCGCTGGTTGACGATCTCCGGAACGACCAGGAGCGGGGCCTCGGGCCCCTCGTCCAGCGCTGTTCCGGTTTGCCGTTGCACCGTGGATATCACGGCCCGGTTGCCCACCAAACGTTGCAGGTGGAGGACCTGCTGGGCATCGACCAGCTGCTGGGACGGACCGGCCACCGGCCACGGCGCGAGAATCGAGGTGAGCGGCTGGTGGTGTCGAGTGCCACTTTGGCCGGTGCCTCGGCGTGCGATCTTTCCCTTTACGCTCATCAGTTGCTCCTTCGGACAGAGCGCGCGCCAACCACCAATTCAGCGTAACGGAACAGGAATCCCTGCGCCCGCTCCCGGTGCGCGACCATTTGGGAAGCCATGTTTGCCCTTTCGTGCAACACGCCTGGTCGCCATAACCGAGGCGGGTTTACAAAACCTTAACTATAAGAAGCCCCCCGTCATTACTGCGGCCATTCGAACTAGCCCGAAACTCTCCCACGAGCCACAGTAGGGACTAGGCGCGTCACTTCTTCCCCGACTTCGCGGCAGGAGCCATGGTCACCACGTACCACTTGTCCGGTATCGGAACTTTGGCCTTCTGAGCCCTCGCGACGTATTTTGCATACGCGGTATTTCCATCTACTTCTTCGACCTTCTTGACGATGAACTTCGAACCAGGCAGTAGCAATACTTCCTTTTCCCGCTGAACCATCGAAATAGAGGAGATGTCGCGCCCTCCGGTCTCTTCGAGAACTGTTAGCACTGCAACGCTCTTATCCTTCGACGGCGGTGAATCCGCCAGACCGTGAGCAAAATTCAGAGCGACTCCGTCCTCTTGCGCTGAACTCGCAAAGCTGTTGTAGGCAAACTCCTTACCGACTGAGTACTTCTCTGTGAATTGGGACGGAGTGCACCTTTCGCCGCGATATGCCGGTTTGGTCCAAGCAGGCATTTTTGCAAGTCCCTGCATTGCGATAGCCGTGTGCAGGCTCCCTTCCTGGCTGAAGGCACGGTCGCCCAGCTTCTTGGACAGGTGAAACTGTTTACGATTAGATGCTAGCCAGCTCTCACTATTCGCCGTGGCCGGATTGATATATTGATAGTCGCTCGCTGTGAACGTCTTGATCGCGGCAATTTCTGCGCCCGTTACCCCGTGCGCGCTCATGAGACTTGCTTCTGCATCTGAATATTGCCCTCTCAAGGCATCCTTGGAGACGCCCTTACCGTCGGAACTCAGAGCCTCAAGGGCAAACTTCTTGCCTACATCGCTTGATGTGGAATCCTTCTTGCCGGCATTCACTGCGTTCGCGAGATAGACATCCTCGGCAGCCTGCTTGGAAGCCACACTTGCCCGTTCTGCGTCGACCTCGTCCAGCAGATTCCGAACGACGGCCTTCTTCTTCTGATCACCGGCTGACTTAGATGTACCGTACGCTGCCATCCATTTCGAGCACAGCTTCTCCAACTTGTCGAGCAAGCTCAATCGGTCGGAAGGTGCCGCCTTTTCGTACCGCGCCAGTGTGTTGCGAATGTCGTAAAACTTGCTCTTGCCAAACAAGCCCATGAAGGTGTCAGATATTCCGATTTGCTGGTCGAGGTACGAGGTCTTCATCTCGAAGGCACCCTGCACGGGCACGGTCGAGCTTTGAGCCAAGAGTCGGCTTACCCCTTTGTTGCCGACAGTTCGCTGAAGCTGGAGAACCTGCTTCGAACTGACGAGTTCCTGATCCGGGCCAGCGAATGGGAATGGCGCGCTGCCGCCAGCCGCGACCTGCTTATTTCGAGCGCGCGAACCGCTGTCGCTCCGGTGGATTTGGCGCGTTTCAGGCATCTGCAGCACCTCCGGCTGAGCGTTAAACTTACCATCGTTGGGAGTGTACCGAAAGGGCGGCAGACGGAAACAATGCCCCTGCCACTCCATTTGGGGATGGCATTCTTGCCCTTTAGGGCATCGCGATGGCCATGGCAGGGCGGGATGTTTACACCTACACTTGATTCGACGGCAGGAGGGAGAGGGATGTCCGCCATAACAGCAGCTGCCAGCAAGAGGCCGGTCGAGGACCGCACGAACGGCTCGGTCCTCAAGGATGGGACCACCAGGTCCTCCGCCAAGCCGGCGGATGTGGCACAGACCGAGCGCGGGGAAATCGATCTTCCATTCACTCTTCAGCAGGCGCTTGTCGCCGGGCAGTACCCGGCGCTGCCCACCGATGTCCTCGCTCTTCAGCGTCTGGCCGGAAACCACGCTGTCGCTGCACTCGCCGATCAACATCAGGGCCGCAATGTCCAGCGCACCGGTGGAACTGCACTTGCACCGGCACCCCTGCTCCAGGTCCCGACCCAGGCACCAAGCTCGGCTCCCACGACCCACCTGGCGGCACCAAGCTCGGCTCCCACGACCCACCAGGCGGCACCGGTTTCGGCTCCGAGCACCGCACCGCATCAGAGCGACGAAGAAGCAGCGGAACATCGCGAGAACATGGACCTGGGCAACGAGGGACTGGAGGCGGGTCTGGTCAAGCCGATGTCGTCGGGATTCGAGATCTCGGAGAAGGCGGACAAGGTTACCCTCGACCAGCACAAGGGCGAGGCGGACTGGTCCGGCAAGGAAGGCACCGAATCTCACCAACATCACATGGCAGAATCCGCGTCGGCAGGTGCCGACGCGGAATTCATCATGTCCACCGTCGGGCTTGGAATAGCCGGAAAGAACCTCAACCAGAAGGTCGAAGAGCGCGAAAAGGCCAGGGGGCAGGTTCACGAATCCGTCGCCGACCGCCAAGTGAGCATTGCCGGCGGCAACGTGGCCTCCAGCGCGGGATCGGTGCTCGCTTCAGGAGCCGAGGTTGCAAAAGGCGGCGTCGAGATAGCCACCGCCTTGGGCACAGCCGGTGAGGCGGCTGCTACGACCGCTGGCACGGTGGCCCACAGCGTGGCACTCCCCTTCACTCTTTTCAACTTCTTCCGGACAGCTCGTAAGGCACGCCTCCAGGACCAACGAGCCGACCGGCTCACTTCGTTGAGCCTTGGCTCGCTGAAGAAGCCTGGCGAAATCGAGGCAGCCCAGAAAACTCATGCTGATGAGCTCGGGAAAGCGTTCGAGGACGCGAAGGGTGAAGTCAGCCGCTCCGAGGAGTTCATCAAGGCGCTGGAGCTCAAGAAGGACGGATTCTCCAGGAAGCATAAGCTCTCCCAGCAGAGAGCCGATCAATTCGATGCTCAACTCCGGACGCTGGAGACCAAGATGAAAACTGCCAACGATCCAGCGACATTCGTAATGTCGATCGGACTGGTCAGGTCGTGGAGCGATGAAGCCGTCCAGAAGAGAGATGCATACGCGGCAAGAGTGGCCGATACCGATAAAGAGATCTCTGCCGAGCAGGCGAAGATGAAGAACCTCGTGTCGGAGCGCGACAACGCCGAGAGAGAGGCTAAGGAAGCCCAGGAAGCCGTCAACAAGAAGGGGAAGATGAAGAGCGAACTTGGCAAGAAGTCCCTCACCGCGACGGGCGAGCAGGACACCAGCCTCCCTTCCCTGGAGGACATCGCAGCCTTCGCCCTGAAAAAGAACAAGCGCGGGGTGGTGAAGAAGGCTGTGGCCGCCACCGGACTCGGCCTCGGCGCGGTTGGCGGCATTCTAGGCATCGCCGCGTTGGCCGGAGCTTCCTTGGGTCTTGCCGGTGCCATTTTCGGAGGTGCGGCAGCGGCCGTCGGCCTCGGCGTCGGCATCTACAAGATGTACAAGAAGTTTTCCAAGCGCCACAAGCAAGCTCAGGCGATGGAAGCTGCTCGCGACAGCGCTCAGACCAATGCGGGTTCCGACCAGAAGCTCGAAGCCGGCGAAGGTACCTGGAGTCGCGCTCTGGCGTTCTGGAAGCCCGTCACAGGCGGCAAACGGGACCGCTACGCTACCGCTCTGGTCCTCTACGCAGTCCAAGGATCCGAGGAGGAGAAGAAGGGTGCCGGTGAGATCCTCGGCCAGCTCGATCCGAAGCGGTATGACTACTCCCAGGGTGCTGGAGCCGAGGAACTCGCCAGCATCAAGAAGCACAATGCGAGCAACCCCAGCGAGCAGAAGAGCGAAAAGGACTGGAAGACGGCATTCGCCGACGGCAGCCTCAACGACGACCAGCGCGAAGCCATTACCAAGCACGTCAAGTCCAAGATGGCCTCGTAAAAGGCGGCGGCGATCCAGGAAGATCTTCCCGAGACCCGGTAGGTTAATCTCGTGCCTACCCTTATCCTCCTTCGTCACGGTCAGTCCGAATGGAATGCGGAGAACCGGTTCACCGGTTGGACCGACGTGGACCTTTCCCAACTGGGAGTTGCCGAAGCGATGTCTGCCGGCGAGATACTCGCCCGCACCGCCGGCGTCCCCCGGCCCAGCGTGGTTCACACCTCTGTGCTCACCCGAGCCACCCGTACCGCCGCCATTGCATGCGAATCGCTCGATCTGACCTGGATTCCGGTCCGACGCCACTGGCGGCTGAACGAACGTCACTACGGCAACCTCCAGGGCTTGGACAAGCGGGAGTCCTCCGAGCAATTCGGGGTGGACCAGGTCAAAGCGTGGCGACGTGGCTACGACACTCCCCCGCCCCCGCTTGACTGGGACGACGAGCGCCATCCCCGCTTCGACCCCCGCTACCGCCATATCCCACCCCGCCTGCTCCCCTCGGCCGAGTGCCTGGCCGACGTTCTGGCCCGGATGCTCCCGTACTGGGTGGACGGGATCGCCCCCGATCTCTACGCGGGGGAGACCGTGCTGGTGGTGGCCCACGGAAACTCGCTTCGGGCGCTGGTCAAGTACCTCGACCGGATCGCCGACGACGAGATAACCGGGGTGGAAATCCCCACCGGCATCCCCCTGGTCTACGAGCTGAACGAGGAGCTGGACCCTGCCGAGACGATGCCGTTGAACAAGCGGTACCTGGGGGACCCGGCGCAGCTCAAGCAGGCCCAAGAGGAAGTCGCTCGCCAGGCAACCCCCGCATAGGGGGGCCGATCCGGCACCACCCCACAAAGGCCGATCGGGCCCTTGAGGGCCCGATCGGACAAGTTCAGAATCGGGGCGGGCCGCACTGCGTGCGCGTACCCGGCGCTGAATGACACGCACGGGCGGCCCGCCACCGAAGATGCCCGGGTTCCCCTACGTGTCAGCGCCGGGCCCCCGAGCCGGAGGTGGGAAGCCGCCGGCAGCCGCATACGCGGCTGCCGGCTCCAGCCCCCTAGAGGGCGTCGCTCCCCCGCTCGCCGGTGCGAACCCGCACCACATCGGAGGCATCGGTCACCCAGACCTTCCCGTCACCGATCTTTCCGGTGCGGGCAGCCTTGACGATGCCCTCGACGATGGCAGAGACCTGGCCGTCGTCGGTCAGGACCTCCACCTTTACCTTGGGGACGAGGTCCACCTCGTACTCGGCGCCGCGGTAGACCTCCGTGTGACCGCGCTGCCGGCCGGCACCCTGAACCTCGGTGACCGTCATGCCCTCGATCCCGGCGGCCCGGATGGCCTCCTTGACCTCGTCGAGCTTGAACGGTTTGATGACGGCGGTTACCAGCTTCATGATCCGACCTCCGCTCCTGCCTTGGGGCCGTCGTACCCGGAAGCAGCACCGACCCCGGATCCCTCCAGGATCCGACCGGCTCGCTCCGGCGGGATGACCTCCTCGTCGTGGATAGCTGCGTCGCCGACGGCACACACCTCGTCGGGCAGGCGCAGCGGGGTGATCAGGCCCACGACCTTCAGAAGGATGAAGGTCACGATCGCGTCGTAGGCGATGATGGTCCCGGCCGCACCAAGCTGAGTCATCACCTGCCAGGGGTGCCCGTAGAAGAGACCAGCAGCCGGATTGACCGCAGCGGTCTTGCCGTTGGCCGCGTAGATCTGCATGGTCGGATCCGCGAACAAGCCGGTTAGCACTCCTCCGAAGAAACCGGCAATCCCATGGGTGTAGACCACCCCCAATGCGTCGTCCACCTTGCTGAACGGCCTTATCTTCGACAAGTAGTACCAGGCGAAGAAGACGATCACGGTGTCGATGACACCGATCAGGATCGCCCCTAATCCGTTGACGTACCCAGCCGCCGGAGTGATTCCGACCAGGCCGCAGATCATCCCGTTGATGGCACCGAGGAAGGTCGGCTTCTTCATCGGGGAGGCGACCATGTCGAGGATCACCCAGGTCATCAGGGCGGTGGCGGTGCACAGGTTGGTGTTGAGCACCGCAGCCGCAGCGTCGGCACCAGCGAAATAGGGGTCGCCTCCGTTGAAGCCGCTCCAGCCCATCCAGATGATGCCGGCTCCGACTGCGACCATCATCAGGTTGTTGGGAACCGCGTGTTCCCGGTCACGCTTCAAGCGTGGACCGATCACCGCCGCAGCCACGAAACCCGACGTTCCGGCAGCCAGGTGGATGACATAGCCTCCAGAGAAGTCCAGCGCGCCCTTCATGGCCCAGTAGCCGCCCCCCCACAGGAGGAATGCGTTGACCGTGTAGACGAAGGTGGACCACAGCGGCACGAAGAGCATCCAGGCCTTCGGGCTCATCCGGCCCAGCACGCTGCCCAAGAAGAGCAACGGGGTGATGCCGGCGAACACGAACTGGAACCAGGCCAGGCTGGACATCGGGAATTGGAATCCGGGGAAGCCGGGCCCGGGAGCGACTCCCGGAATGCTCGCCTGTCCCTGGAGCCCTTCATGGCTCAGGATGGTCCCCGGAGTACCGATGAAGTTGTGCAGGATGTTGGTCCCCTGTCCCGTCCACGAGTGGCCGAAGCCCATCTTGAACGAGAACAGCACCCAGCAGATCAGCACCAGCGAGAAGCCGGTGAAGGCCATGAACATTGTGTTGACTGCCCACTTCTTCTGCACCAAGCCCCCGTACAGCACGGCGATGCCGGGGATGCTCATCAGCCCGACGAGCACACCGGCAACCAACTGCCAGGTGTTGTCGCCGGAGCTCAACCAGTGCGGATATGGCAGTGGGACGCCGGCCGCTAACACGGCTTGTCTCCAGTCACGCTGTCTTTCTCCTCATGTGTCGGGCGGTTTCCCGCCGGGTCGATTGACCGCCGCGCTCCGACGGGATTGCCACAAGGAGGCACCTCGTGCCACCAATGGGTTAACAGCCGGGTACGCATCGCAGCCGCACAGGATGTCCTGTACTGGCATTCAGCATGCAGGAAGCGTGTTTCGCCGCGGCTTCCTCTGTGTTACCAGTGTGTTAACTCGGGTCGACCGAGGAGAACGGTGGAAGCAGCAGCACCAAGCCAGGTAGCCGAAATGCTGCGGCCAGCCACGCCCGGCGAACCTCACCCGGGCCGGTTCAGGCGGCTACGCTTCGAGCATGTCCCGGGATTCCAAACTGGATCTTCTTTCAAAGATGTGGCTCTTCGCCGAATGCTCCAAGGCCGAGCTCACCCAAATCGGGCGGGTCGCCGACGAGGTGACCGTGCCACCCGCATCCATCCTCTGCGAGGAGGGTAAGCCCGGGTTCGAGTTCTTCTTCATCCTCGACGGCCGGGCGGCGGTACGTCGCCGCGGGCGGAAGGTGGCCACCCTCTCGGCCGGCCAGTACTTCGGCGAGCTCTCCCTGCTCGACCGGCGCCCCCGGTCGGCGACGGTGGTGTCGGAGACCACCATGGTACTCCTGGTGCTCGGTCAGAGGGAGTTCAATTCGGTGATGGCCGACATGCCGAAGCTGGCCCACAAGCTGCTCATCGCCATGGCAGGGCGGCTGCGGGCGGCGGACGCAAAACTGTACAACTAGCGATCCGCAGGGAGTACCGGCCTGTTGATCGCGGACAAGAAGTGCGGTCTTAGAGGGCGTTGTCGAGGATCTGTGCGATGTCCATCACCCGGACGCCTTCTGCCTTGGGATCCTCTTCGGCGGCTTTTGCCTTCACCGCGTCGTCGAGCATGATCATGCAGTAGGGGCAAGCGGTCCCCACCACGCCCGCATCGGTGGCCAGAGCGTGTTCGGATCGCTCGATATTGATCCGCTTGCCGATGGTCTCCTCCATCCACATCCGCGCGCCTCCCGCGCCGCAGCAGAAAGACTTGTTCCGGTGCTTGTGCATCTCCACCTGGGTCACACCAGGTACCGCATCCAGCACCGACCGGGGCTCGTCGTAGACCGAGTTGTGCCGCCCTAAATAGCACGGGTCGTGGTAAGTCACCTTTTGCTCAAAAGGCTTTGTCGGTGAGAGGCGACCCTCCGCGATTAGCTTCTCCAGTAGCTGAGAATGGTGGAGAACCTCGAAGTTGCCGCCGAGGGCAGGGTACTCACGGGCGATCGAATTGAAGCAGTGGGGGCAGGAGGCGACGATCTTGGTGACCCCCGCTTCCTTGAATGTCTCGATGTTCTGCTGTGCTTGAGTCTGGAAAAGATACTCGTTGCCGATCCGGCGCGCTGGGTCCCCGGTACAAGTTTCGCGGGGGCCGAGGATGGCGAAGGTCACCCCCGCCTGGTGGAGCAGTTTCGCGAGGGTCTGGGTCACCTTGCGGGCGCGCTCGTCGAGCGCACCGGCACATCCCACCCAGAAGAGGTACTCGATACCTTCGGGAATGGTCGAATCGACCACCGGGATCTCGAAGTCCAACCCCTTGGTCCAGTCCAGGCGCTGCGCGGAGCCCAGACCCCATGGGTCGCCCTGGTTCTCGACGTTGCGGAGCATGGTACCCGCCTCGGTGGGGAACTCCGACTCCATCAGCACCTGGTAGCGGCGCATGTCCACGATGGTGTCGACGTGTTCGATGTCCACCGGGCACGCTTCGACACATGCGCCGCACGTCACACACGACCAGAGGACGTCGGGCTCGATGACATTGGGAAGCAGGGGAACAGCGGCCAGTGGAGATGCTCCGTTCGAGCCCGTGGTGCCATCGGACTCCGACCCGTTTGCGGCGACCTTGGCACCGAGAAGGCGCGGTGCTGACTCCATCAGGTTGTCCCGAAGGTTCATGATGACGAGCTTCGGGTTTAGCGGCTTGCCAGTCGCCCAGGCAGGACACTGCTCCTGGCACCGCCCGCACTCGGTGCAGGTGGCCAGGTCGAGTAGTTGCTTCCAGGAGAGATGTTCGATCTGTCCGGCTCCGAAGACGGTGTCCTCGTCCACGTTCTCCATGTCCATGTCGGGCGTGGTGGCCAGGGGACCCAGCGCCTTCGGGCGGCGGGAAAAGATGACGTTGAGCGGTGCGACGAAGATGTGAAGGTGCTTGGAGTTCAGCACGAACACCAGGAAGGCCATGATGACCGCGATGTTCGCAACGATGAATACCGATTCGATGTCGTAATTGGTCTGGAACGACATACCCCGCCACAGGTGGCTCAGGGCGTGGGACGCGAACGCCCAACGATTTCCCTCGTATGGGAAGTCACCGGTGTTGACCTGTGCGGACCGGTAGACCAGGAGGGTGATAACCACCAAAGCGATACCGACGAGGGTCACCCAGGCAGCACCGGTGTGGGACTTGAAGAACCGGGATCCCCGTTCCTTCTTCGCCGGGCTGTTCTTCCAGCGAATGAAGGTGAACACCACCAACCCGGCCAGCACCGCACACGCGAAGAAGTCCTCCAGGAAACCGAGCAGGAAGCTGTGACCGAAACCGGGGATCGCGAAGGTCCTGTCGAAAAGGCCCCCGTACGCTTCGACGATCGTCGGGATGAGGACCATGAATCCCCAGAAGGTGAAGAAGTGGGCGATGCCCGCCACCGGCTTCTTGAGAAGCTTGCGCTGCCCGAACACTTCGGTGAGCTCAGCCTTGACCTTGGCGGGGATCCCGCGGAAGCGGCCGGGAGCCGGCTTGCCGCTCATGATCAGCCGGAGAAGCCAGAACGCCCGCCGCGCCGCCAGCGCGAAGGCGATAACTGTGATGGCGATGCCGATGGGGTACCTCAACAGTTCCTCCTGATGCCAGGTCGGGCCGGGGGGGCCCAGCGCAGGGTGAGTCCTGGGAAACCCTAGCCAGTGCCCGCCTCCGGGGCCAGCTTTTGGGCGCTCCGGGATCCTCGACGCTCGGCGGTCAACCTGCCATGGTCAGCCCGCCGCTCACCGAGAGCACCTGCCCGGTGACGAAGGCAGCTTCTTCCGAAACGAAATAGGCGATGGCGTGGGCCACGTCGGCCGGCTGGGCCAGCCTCTTGAGGGGGATCGATCGCTCCAATGCCTCCTGGAGTTTCTCCGGCTGGCTTCGGAACAGAGGAGTCTCGGTCGGTCCCGGGCACACGGTATTGGCGGTGATCCCGTAGCGGGCGGCTTCCCGGGCTATCGACTTGGTAAAAGCGATGACGCCGCCTTTTGCCCCTGCGTACACGGACTCACCGCTGGAACCGACCCGGCCGGCGTCGCTGGCCACGTTGACCACTCGCCCGCCTCGTCCTGCTTCCACCATCGGCCCGAGGAAAGCGTGGGTCACCCTTACCACTCCCAGGTAGTTGATTGCCACCACTTTCTGCCAAAAGGGGGCTCCCGTCTCCAGGAACCGGTGGGTCTCATCCCAGCCCGCGCAATTCACCACCGCCTGCGGTGCTCCCAGCCGGGCGAGTACCGTCTCGGCGAGCGCTGCAACCGACTCGTCATCGGCTACGTCTGCACCCAGGGGAGTGATCGCCTCGGACAATCGGGCGGTGGCGCGAGCAGCCCCGGTGTTCAAGTCGACCGCAGCCACCGCGAAGCCCCGACCCGCCAATACTTCCGCTGCCGCTCGGCCGATGCCGGACCCGGCCCCGGTGACAACTGCCACCCGTTGCGATACGTCGGCTGCGGGGGGCACGACCACCGAGGCTAGTCCCCGGACCGCTCGGTTCCCGGAACCTCGGACTCGCCCGCACCGGCACGGTTCAGGTCGTCGTCAGCCTTCGCCCGCGCCGCGTCGGCGTCGGCGAGTGCTGCCGATGCGGCGGCGAGGTCCTTCACGATCCGCTCCCGGTCCGCCATGACTTCGCCAGTCTCTGCCTCGGCCGGACCCCCGGGCTCGCCGTACTTCGGCCCGTGACCGGTCAACGGGGCCGCCATGCCGTGCATCTCGTCGTGCCGGTACTGGGAATCGAGGCTCGAAAACGCCGCGTCGGCGCCGTCCTGGGCTTCCTGCGCGTCGGCCAGGGCAGTCTTGGCGGTCTCGACGTCGGCGAGCGCCCTTTTCTCCAAGTCCTCTATTTCGCCAGCCAGTGGCGTTCCCGGGACGACCCTCTCTGCCTCCAGCTTGTCGGCCTTGACGGCGTCGGCGTCGTCCATCGCCGAAGAGGTCTCCGAGATCAGGGTGGGAACGATCTCGTCGCTCTCCTCAGTGGCGAAGGATGCTCCACCACGCTCGAAGGCTTCGTGGACCAGCTCCGGATTGGCTTGGCTGCGGAACTTGCGGAAGAACGCCACCCTCAGGCCTCGCCACTCGGCATCGCTTCGGCAGTCCCCCCGGTCCCGGAGGCTCCTTCATATTCCTGCTGGGCCGCCGCGTAGGCCTCCTGGGCGGCCTTCTCCGCTTCGGCGCGCGCCACTTCGGCATCGGCCAGCGCCTTGGCCGCGTCCTCCTTGTACTCCTCGGCGAGTCTCATCTCACGTTCTGCCTGCACGGTGTCCCCCAGCCTTCTCGACGATGCTGCATCCTCGGCCGCTTGGATGGCGGCGTTATAGTCCTCGACGATCCGCTTCTCGTCGTCCTCGGCGCGCTTCATCGCCTCCTTTGCGTGCCGGGCCGCCTCACTGCCGGGTGCCACCTGGGTCGCATAGGAAGCAGCCTGCTGAGCGACCAGCATGTCACTCTCAACTTCCGCCTCCTCCTGGCGGATGGTGGCGGCTATCTCCTGTTCCTCATGGGCGATGGCGGCCGCGGCAGCAGCCTCCTCAGCTGCCCGCTGCTCGTCTTCGGCTCGATGGTGGAGCTTCCCTGCAATCGGATTCCTGGTGGTCATTGGTAGAGTATGTCCCTCACGAGGCAGGCCATCAAGCGACTTTTCCGCGGAAAGGCGCCTGGCGGGCGCATGGCGCGCCGGGCCCGATACCGAGCGATAGCTGGCCTCCGAAGATCGGGCGCACCGAGACCGCTTCCGAGCGATGGACAGCCGCCGGGTACTAGGATCGCCCGTGCCTGCGGACGTAGTTCAGAGGCAGAACATCAGCTTCCCAAGCTGAGAACGCGAGTTCGATTCTCGTCGTCCGCTCCAGAACACCATATGGCGGTGGAGATCGCCGTTCTAGAGCCCGTACTCGGCCCGCTCGATCAATTCGAGCTGCATCTCCCTGTTCAGGGTCACGAAGTAGGCGTTGTACCCGGAGATCCGGACGAGCAGGTTCCTATAGCTCTCCGGGTTAACCATCGCATCGCGCAGGGTGTCGGAGGTGACCGCGTTCATCTGCATCTGCATGCCGCCCATCTGGAAGTAGCTCCTCACATATGCGCTCATCGTATTCACGCACTGCTCTCGGGATTCGCCAGCGGCGGGAACGACCTTGACGTTGAAAGCGATGTTGTTCGGCATGTTCACCGGATCCAATTGGGACACGTCGCGCATGTTGTCCAATAGGCTGGCCGATGCAGCCGCCTGCGGGGTCAATCCCGGAGTGAACGGTTTCCCCGCAAGCCGCCCGGATGGAAGCGCCCCCGCCAGGGTGCCGTACGAGACGTGGGTGGACATCGACCAGAAGCCTGCTCGGTAACGACCCCCCCGGTAGTTGACGTACCCGTCGTAGATCTCCTGGACCATCTTGGTGATCCGGTTTCCCATTGCCACTGCGTCAGCGCTTCCCGAGCCGAAAAGGTCGACTTTGTTGGTTACAAGGGCCAGTATTTCCGGATCGTCGGAGAAATTGGCGTCCACCGCCCTCTTGAGCTCGGGAAAGGTGACCCGCTTCTGGTCGAAGACCAGCTTCTTGATGACCAGCATGGAATCGATCACGTCGGCCAGACCGATACATGCTGCCCCAGAGCTGTTGTAGGTGGCTCCGCCGTAGGTAATGTCCTTCCCCGCGTCGATGGTACCCTCGATCAGCGAGGAGAGGAGCGGCGTCGGCCGGAGCACTTGATGGGCACGACCGAGCATCTCGTTGTACTGGATCGACTGGTCGACCAAGAACGCCAGTTGGGCACGATACGCGTCGAAGAACCGTTCGAAACTGGTGAAGTCGCCCTCTTCGACCGATCCGGTATCGGGACCAACTTTCCAATCCATGAGCGGATGCCAGCCGTTGTTGAGCGTCATCTCCAGCGCTGCTACCAGGCTGAGCATCTGGAAGTTTGTGTGGCCGATGTGCTTGCCCGATAGGGTGGGCTCGACGCATCCAGTCGCAGACCAATCGCGGACGTCCCGCGGATCGCATTCGTACCGCTCCAAGGCTGCGAAGATCGCCTGGTCGTTGTGCAGCGACGGGGTGGCAGCCGTGATCAGGTTCACCTCGCATAGGCGCTTCAGGTAGGTTTCGCTGTTCTTTTCGAGGTTGAACCTGGCGTTGACATTCGGGTCGCGCAAGCTGAGCATCTCGGTGGCCTTGAGAAAGATGTAGGTCATGTCGTTGACAGCATCCTCGCCGTCCGGGGTGACCCCGCCCACCGTGATCGCCTGATCCGAGGAGCTGCCTCCGAAGTAATGATTGGCGATGTCGGGGGTGAGTGGAAGGTGATCGGTGCAACGCAGCATCAGGTCGCCGATCAATTCGATTGCGTGCTTGACGTATGCGTCGCGGCCCTCAGCATCGTCGATTCCAGCCATGTCAACCTCGAAGTAGGGCTGCAACCACTGGTCTAGGCGCCCCATCGATAGCCCGGCATTGGTACTCTCCATGTGCAGACCTATCCAAGTGATCCATACGGAGTTCACCGCCTCGTCGAGGGTCCGCGCCGGCCCGACAACAACCTGCGAACAGATCTCGGCGAGATGCTCGAGCTCCCGGCGGCGTGCCGGGTCTCCTTCGGCTTCCGCGAGTCGACCGGCTTCCCGAGCCAGGTTGCGGGAATAGGCGGCCAGCCCTTCGAGAGCGACGACGAACGCCCGACGGTGGACGTTGCGGTCGTGTTCCCCCGGATCGGCGCTGATCGCCGCTTCGATCTCGGCGATGAGTCCCGACGTACCCAGCCTCAGCATCTTCGGGAAGTCGGGGACGGTGTGCGAGATGGTGACCGACTTCCAGTCGAAATAGACCGCGAATCGCTCGTCGATCCGCTGGCACAGCGGTGCCCCGTAGGTGTCGCGAACCCATTCCCGGAAGTTGCGGTGAGCCCAGAAGGGAAACACGTCCTTGTGCAGCAGATCGCGCGTCTCCGCGGATATTGCGCAGGGATTCAGGGTGCGGTGCGGAACTGTGAGCAGTTCACCCCAGATCGCCGTGCCGTGGCCCTCTGGATAGACCACCACGCCGGTTTCCCTGGAGGTAGTCGTCCCCGCGATGAGGTCGCCGGCGTGGATGATCGGACGGCGATTCTCCATCACATACCGGTAGGCCAGGGACTTTCGCTCCAAGGGATGCCACGCTTCGCCGTCCTCCGATACTTCGTACCCGTGCTCGCGGTGCCATCGGGTGGTGAGGGCGGGAAGCTCCGGGCACACTTCGGCATCGTGTTCCAGGTGCCGGTCGAGGAATCGCGCCAAGCGGGGGAAGTCGGCAAGAGAGTAGGTGCTCAGGTAAGGGTCGGCAAGGAATTTGACACCGGGGTCGGACCTCACACCCGCCATTCGGTACTCGGCACGCTTCCGCATCTGGCGGGCCAGGTCCGGGTCGGTCGCGCCCGCTAGCGCCCGGCGTTCGGACCTCTCGCTGGCGCGTTCCCTCCGCATCGCCCTGATCTGCACCCGGCCGGTGGCCCGGGAGATCAGGTAGACGAACTGGTTGAGTGCGGTACCGCTTCCCTCGGTGTAGAAGTCGTTCTTGAGCAGCATCCGAACCTGGTCGGTCGGCGTCCCGGCGAAGAACTTCCGGACCTCCGCTCCGGACTTGAACACGAGAATGGCGTCCACATCCTCGGGCACCCGACCCATCGCGGTGACCTTGCCGCCCCGGAAGCGAATCGCTGCCGAGACAGACCCGGAGCGGGTACAGATACCGGCGCACAGGTCGATCCAGCCATCCGTGGTGCGCAACTGGGCGCGCAGGGACGGCACCCTGTTGTAGCTAGTAGCCAGCACGCCCAGTAGCGAGCGTACGAAGAAGTGGGTTCCTCCCCGGCGCGAGGTTATGACCCTGTCGATCGACGGGTGGAACGGTGCAGCGGGCGAAGCCGGGTCGATGGCGGGAGGATCGATGGGGGCATGGGTCGGAGCGATCAGGGTCATCGGGGTCTCCTTGTGTGACGGCGGCAATCTCGCCTGTGTTCGAGGGGAAGGAAGCGGGCGGTCCGGATGCAGCGGAAGAGCCCGATCATTCAGCGGCTATCCCGCGTGATTCGAGTTTGGCCCGCAGCGAAGCGGTAACTTCCTTGGGCAACCAGGTGCGCAGGGCAGCTTGTTGGGCGAACGGGTTGTTCCTACCTATCTTGGCCACCTTGCCGACCCAGGTCGGGTTGTAATCCAGCAACCTCACCCTGCGAACCCCCTGGGCCAGGACAAAGTCGCCGATCGCCATAACGTTTTCCGGTGTGGCGGTGATCCCGGGAATCAGCGGGACACGCGCCAGGATATCGATCTCGCCGTCCAGCGAGAGTGCTGCAAGGCGGGTGAAGTTCTCGAAGATAGTGCGGTTGGATACGCCGCAATATTCACGGTGGGCTTGGGGGTCGAACACCTTGAGGTCGAAATAGACGGTGTCGATGTGCGGTAGCACCTCCTTTTCGAACCGCTCCCACCGGAAATACCCGGCGGTTTCCAGCAGGGTATGGATGCCCTCCGCTCGGCAGCCGGCGGCCAACCTCCCGAGTAGGTCCATGTGCAGCGTCGGTTCGCCGCCGGAGAATGTCACTCCCCCGCCGGACGCGTCGTAGAAAGGCTTGTCTCGACGAACCGTGTTCATCAGATCCTCGAAGGTGGTGAGTCGGCCGACTCTAGCCAGCGCTCCCGACGGGCAGGCGTCCACGCAAGCGAAGCACAGGTCGCACGCGGTTCGGTCGACGAAGTCGGGATCGCTCCGGTCGAGCGCCCGCTTCGGGCATGCATCCAGGCACCGGGTACACCCGGTAAGGCACTTCTCGGCGTCGAAGGACAATTCGGGAGCGCGTCGCCAGCTCTCCGGGTTGTGGCACCACACGCAGGAAAGCGGGCATCCCTTGAAGAACACCACCGACCGGATTCCCGGTCCATCGTCCAGTGCATTCCCTTTCACGTCGAGAACCATCGAGGTACGATCGGCGTCTTCAGGGGTGGCGGCGGTCATGAAAGGCTCGGTGCGGATCGGCCGGTGGTGATCGCCGGCTGCGGGCGCAGGGTGACCGGTACGGCCGCTCCACTTCGTTCGGCGAGCGCCACCACCTCGGCGGCCGCTGCGAGCTGGAGGTGTTCGACCATCCGGGTCCGGAGCTGCCCTGGATCCGGATGCATGTAGTCGATGACATTGCTGTTGACTCCGGCCACATATCCGTGAATCTGCGTCCAGATCCGGATGGTTGCGAAACGCAGATCGTCCTCGTCCACCGGGTGCCCGAGGTACTCCACGAGAGTATCCCCGATGAGGCGCTGGTTGTCGAGGGCCGCTTCGAGCTCCACCAGGGCGACGCCTTCCAATGCGGTTCCGACGTAATCGTCGTATTTCGGGACGTGCCAGAGGAACATGAGGTTGTAGAGGTTGGCATTCTCGAACCCGAAGTAAACGTACGTTTCGACCAGCGCTGCAAGTCGATCCCAGGGGGCGCTGTGGGTTGCGGCAGCCGACGCGAGGGATGCACGCAGGTGGCGGAATCCGCGGATTAACAGTCTTAAATAGAGCTCGTCCTGCGAGTCGAAATAGTTGTAAAGGGTCTTCGCCGCGATGCCCAGGCGCGCTCCGAGCTTCCGCATGCTGAAACCCTCCCAGCCGGCATCGGCGAACAGAATGAGAGCCTCGTCGAGGATCTTCTCCCGGGCGGCCCGGATCTCGTGGTCACTGCGACGCCGGCGAGCCATCGCCACTCCTTATTAAAGTAACGCTGTTACTATAATGGTGGATCTGGAGTTCGTCAAGGTCTCTCGTGGCCGGAATCCCGTAGCGCGTCCGTGTTCTGGAGGTTCCGACAAAAGGGGGGCATGATGTTGCAACATGGTTGCGGTAGGTATCGACGGTTGCAAGGACGGCTGGATCGCCGTCGTCCTAAACCGGGATGCGCGCGGTGCCCGGGCCCACTTCGTGAAGACGATCGACAGGATCACCGACGTCGTTCTGGGGCTCGCCGAGGACTCGGTGATTGCTATCGACATCCCCATCGGCCTTCCGGTTTCCGGTCACCGCAAGTGCGACCTACTCGCCAAGAAGATGCTCGAGAAGCGAGCGGGGTCGGTATTCCTGGCGCCGCCGCGGGACGTGCTCTCGGCCTCCGATCATAAGATCGCCAATGAGCGGGCGCACGCGATGGGACGGCCCGGGGTCAGCCAGCAGATGTTCGCCCTGCGGGAGAAGATCTTCGAAGTGGAGGAGTGGCTGCCCAAGAGCCCGTGCCGTGTGTGCGAGGTCCACCCTGAGGTCTCGTTCCGATCTCTCATCGGCCGTGAGGCCGCAGCTCCGAAAAGATCCTGGGCGGGGATGGTCGAGAGGCGAAACGCCTTGGCCAGCATCGATATCCACCTGGACGGTGCAGGTCCACCGGCATCCCTACGCGCGGCAGCCGACGACATGCTCGACGCGGCGGTGGTGGCATGGACCGCGGTGAAGATCCTCCGGGGCGAGGCGATGCGGATCCCCGAGAAGTCCGAGCCCGGTTACGAGCAGGACGAGATGACGATCTGGGTCCCGGACGTCGCCTAGCCGGGCGACATGCCGGGGAGTCGGCATGTCGGCAACTAATGCTTGATCATGCTCCGGACCACGATGACCACCAGCGCGATCGGAAGCAGCCCCAGGGCGAATGTGATCAGTCCCACTGGCCCCTGTTTGGTCAGCAGCACGATCAGGGCGATGAGCGCGACAGCCCAGATGCTCGCGACCACCAGCACGACGGTGGTCGTCCTGTCTGGACCCTGATCCAGACCCCTCGCATTCATCGATCCAGCGGCCATGCAGAACCGTTCCCCTATTCCCCCGGTGACTCCCCGGGCACAGCCTCCCGTCTATCACAAGGCTCTGCCCCTCTGCTGCAATTCGAGAACCCCCCTTCGAGCGCGGGCGGGAGAATTCCGACCCATTACGCGGCGGAGGCCCTTGGTGTCAGGCATTACCAGCGTCCTGGCTCGATCCGTACCCCGGACCGCTCCAGTCGGTAATGATGGTTGAATGCCTCTCGTTGCCGAAAAGCGCGTGTGCCTCCACGGCCACGAAATCAGTTACCGCTTCGGAGGAGAGGGGCCGGCTCTCCTGCTCCTCCACGGCATAGCCGGTAGCTCCCGGGCATGGACGGCCGTCCTGTCCGATCTCGCCCGCGATTTCACCGTCGTGGCACCCGACCTGCTCGGCCACGGCAATTCGGCGAAGCCCGCCACCGACTATTCCCTCGGCGCCTACGCCTCAGGACTCCGCGATTTCCTGGAAGTGATCGGGATCGATCGAGCAACGGTGATCGGCCAATCCTTCGGCGGGGGGGTCGCCATGCAACTCGCCTACCAGTACCCTGATCGTTGCGAGAGGCTGGTCCTGGTGGACAGCGGCGGTCTGGGGCGGGAGGTCAGCTTCTTTCTCCGCTTCTTCACCCTGCCTGGTACCGAATATCTCATGCCGGCGCTTTTTCCGGGATTCGTCGCCCATGCGGGCAATGCCGTGAGTGGCTTCCTCGAACGCTTCGGCATTCGTTCCCCCCGCATCGCCGAGAAATGGCGCGCCTATGTGTCGTTGACCGATCCTGCCAATCGCACCGCCTTCGTCCGCATCCTCAAGGCGGTGATCGAGCCAGGCGGCCAGTCGGTGAGCGCGCTGGACCGCCTCTACCTGGCCGCGGACCTTCCCACCCTGATCATGTGGGGAAGCGAGGACGACATAATCCCCGTGAGCCACGCCCATGCAGCACACCAGGCGATGCCCGAGAGCCGTCTGGAGATCATTGAGGGGGTCGGCCATTTCCCCCACGCCGAATGCCCTGACCGCTTCGTCGCCGTGCTCCGGGATTTCATCGCCACCACCAAGCCCAGTGCGGCCAGCACGAAGGAGCTGCGCCGACGACTGGTCAAGCGCGCGGCGATGGGCTGAGGCGGCTGCGCCGACGACTGGTCGAGCGCAGTACGGCGGGTTGAAGCCTGACCGTCCCTAGCCCGCCAGATACGATCAGGGCTCGGTTGCCGCGTGGGCGGTTGGCTCCGCCTCCTCCAGTATCCGGCTCACCGCCGCCAAGATCTCGGTGTCGTCGGAGAGCGCCAGCTCGTCGCTCACCCACCCGCCCACCATTTCTCCATCGACCCGCCGAAAAGACCCGTTCTCGTACAACACCGTTTCGAGCACTCCCGCCCGCGCCAGCACCGCGAAAGGCTCAGGGTCCCATCCCCCAGCCGCCACCACCAGACGAATCTCGTCGACACCGAGTGGCGATTCGACCCACGCTGCCAAGGTCCGAGCTACTTCGGCCGGACGGCGGCTTCCGGCCAAGTAGGCCATGGTGTCGGTATCGTCGGCCATGATCCGGAGGATGTCGATCACCCGACCAAACCAGCCCTCATGCCTGATGAGGATCCAGGCTATTCCGGTAGGCACATTGCCCTCGAAGTCGGCCCGGTCGTACAGAGCCTGCTTCACCTCATCGAGAGTTGGTTCCTTCATCGAATCCAGCGTGCACCGGCAATACACGATCCGTTAGGGGCGAAGGTCCCCGCCGAGCGGGCGTGGCCGCCGTCAGCCTCGGGGACCAAGTGCCCTGGTGCTGTCTTCCCTGTGCCCCCACAATCGCGACGAGGGGCAGAAAGGAGCAACCATGCGCGCTTTGCGTCTGACCGGTTGGAAGCAGCTTCCCGAGTTCGTCGACGTCCCGGAACCGGAACCGGGTCCTGGGGAGGTGGTGGTACGGATCGGAGGGGCCGGCGCGTGCCACTCGGACCTTCATCTGATGGAGGAGTTCGACACCGGCATGCTCCCATTCGACCCTCCTTTTACCGTCGGTCACGAGAACGCGGGATGGGTGGAAGCGCTCGGTGCCGGGGTCGGGGGGCTGGAAGTCGGTCAGGCGGTCGCCGTCTACGGTCCCTGGGGTTGCGGTCAGTGTCGGCGGTGCCGGCTCGGCATGGAGAACTACTGCGAGAACCAGCCTGCACGGGGTGCGATGGGTGGGGGACTGGGGGCCGACGGCGGAATGGCGCCGTTCATGAAAGTTCCCCATGCGCGGTTCCTGGTCCCCATCGGCGACCTGGATCCGGTTGACGCTGCACCCCTCACCGATGCGGGCCTCACTCCATACCATGCCGTCAAGCGATCACTCGACCAGTTGGTCCCGGGCACCAATGCGGTGGTGATCGGGGTAGGTGGGCTCGGCCACATGGGAGTACAGTTCCTCCGCCATCTGAGTGCAGCCACGGTCATCGCGGTCGATCAGCGCAATGAGGCGCTCACCCTTGCGGAAAAAGTCGGTGCCCATCACCTCGTCCTGGCCGGACCGGATGCGACCACCCAAGTCCGCGAGCTCACACGGGGAAAAGGGGCCGATCTGATCATCGACTTCGTCGGATCCGACTCAACCCTCGCCCTCGGAGCATCGGTCGGACGGCCGTTGGGTCACATGACCGTGGTCGGCCTGGCTGGCGGAACCCTGCCGATCAGCTTCTTCCGCGTCCCCTACGAGCTATCAGTCGCTACCACCTATTGGGGAACCCTCCCCGAACTGATGGAAGTGATCGAGTTGGCGAAAGCCGGTCATGTCGCCTCCCATGCCCATCGCTACCCGATCGACCAAGCGCTCGACGCCTACCGGGAGATGCGGGAAGGACGCCTCGAAGGCCGGGCGGTCATCGTCCCCTGAGGAGTGCCCGTGGTCGGGCGACCGAAGGGACCTTTTCCCCTTCCTTCCCAGGTAGTCGACTCGCATGCTGGGAAGCGAGGTCTCATACCGAGTAATCCAGGAGTACGACGATGTGGCATCCATTCCATACAAAGAGGAGTGGCGAGACGACGGGGGCAAGGAAACCACGGGAGCGTTTCCGTGACCTGGCGAGTGAGTCCGAGATGTTTCTCTCCGGTCGCTACGCCGAGCACCTTCTCGCCCACGGGTTGCCGGTCCCCGACTGGGCGTGGCTAAACAGCCTGGCCCACTTGCCGGCCCACGAGGTGGCGGAGATTGCACACCGCGAACCATCCATACCGGCACGCTGGTGCAAGCGCGGCTGCGACAAGGCGGCGGCCGACCAGCTACTGAATGGCCAATCGGCGATCCGCTATCTGGCCGGAGAGCTTCTCCAGCGCGCCGGCAATCAAGGGAGGCGCATTGAAGACATCCAGCGGGAGATCCTGGTGGATCTCGAACTGGAACTCGCTCACGACGCCGAGGTGGTCGGGGTGCTCCCCACCGGGAAGCTCACCCCCGCGCAGCTCATCGTGAAGGTCCTCTCCACGCTGGACAATCCCTTGAACCACCATACATAGAGCTCGGCAGGTCTCCGGCGCGTGCGTGCGCAGGTAGCTCCCCCTCCCGCCTGGGCCGCGCGCGCCGGGCTCCGTCGGCTCGGCGTACATGCTGTTTCATGGCACGCGGATACCTTCTCTCCGCTGCGCGTCGATTAGCGAGCCGGAACCTTCCATCCGCGCCGCTTGGCAATCTCTACGCAGGTCGGGCAGATCGGATAGCGAGCGGGGTTGTCGTTGGGCACCCACTTCTTGCCGCACAGCGCTTTGACCGGCACACCATTGACGATGCCCTCCACAACCGAGGTCCCCACCGGGATGGGCTCCCCCGCGCCTTCCCCTTCGGTCGGAACCAGCGCCTCAAGCACGATGTGGGTGAACTTGTCGTGGCCGCCGGTGACCGGCTCCACGACCAGATCGGATCCCGGAGTGACGGCGGTATCGGCCTTCTCGATGATCGTGGGCATTTCTCCACGGTACCCGAGGGAAATCTCCCGCCTCAGTCGCCCTCGGCACCCGCGATTCCGGCAGCCACCATCTCGCCGATCCGCTCGGAGGTATAACCCAGCTCGGCAAGGACGTCGCGGGTGTGCTCGCCCTGCGCTGGTGGCGGGAGGCGCACGTCCCCGGGGGTCCGGTCGAACTTCATCGGTACCCCGGTGACCGCGATCGGACCGAGTTTGCCGTGCTCAACAGTGACGATCATCTTGTTGTGGAGGATTTGGGGATCCTTCACGACATCGCCCACCGAGTTAACCGGAGCGGTCAGTACGTCGGCCGCGACCAGCCGGGAGGTGAGCTCCTCGGCGTCGAAGCACCGGCATCGCGCGTCGATTGCCGCGTCGAGCGCGTCGTTATGGGCAAGGCGTCCCTCTATGGTCGAAAAGCGCGGATCTCGGATCCAATCGGTCTCCAGCGCGCCGCACAGGTTCTCGAAGAACTTCTCCGACGGGCAGGTGATGACCACTTCCTTGCCATCCCGGGTTGCGTATATGCCGGAGGGAGCGAAATACAGGCTGCGATTGCCGCATCGCGGTGGTTCTTCGCCGGTCACCAGATAGCTTCCCAGTCCCGCTGCCTGTGCGTGGACCAGTGCATCCAGCAACGAGATGTCGACGCGTTGCCCCTCGCCCGTCTGGGTGCGTGAGTGAATCGCAGCGAGAGCCGCGGTGCAGACCAATACGGAACACAGAGCGTCGACCAGGGGGACGGTCACCCGCACCGAATCGCCGCCCGGTTCACCGTTCAGCGCGAGCAGCCCTGCGAACCCCTGGACCAGGAAGTCGATGCCCGGTCGCCCAGCGTAGGGGCCGTCGGCGCCGAAGGCAGTCACCCCGATCCAGACGAGATCCTCCCGATGGGCACGCACCTGGTCGTAGTCCAGCTTCAGGCGCGACAATGCCGGCTCCCGCACGTTGGTGATGAGGATGTCCGCGGTAGCGACCAGTCGGGCGAACACCTCTTGCGCCTCGTCAAGGCGCAAGTCCAGAACGATCCCCTTCTTGGAACGGTTCAGGCTCAGATACGCAGATCGCTCGCCCCCGACGCCCGGACCCAGATGGCGGCTGTCGTCGCCGAATGCGGATTCAACTTTGATGACATA
>JAKAWH010000146.1 GCA_021817065.1 Actinomycetes bacterium | reverse complement strand
GACTCCACCGAGGCGGATGTCATCGAGGCAGGTCTCAAATGGATCGGAGGACGACCTGTGCTCAACTCGGTCAACCTGGAAGACGGCGACGCACCCGGCACCCGGCTGGACCGCTTCCTGACATTGGCCCGCGAGTATGGCGCAGCGGTGATCTGCACTTGCATAGACACCCGCGGCCAGGCTCGTACCGCACAGTGGAAGGTCGACGCGGCAAAAGCCATCTACGAGATCGCGGTTGAGCGCTACGGGCTGGAACCATCCGATCTCCTTTTCGACGCGTTGGCACTTCCCCTGGGTACCGGAATGGAGGAGGGTCGGCGCGACGGGATAGAGACCATCGAGGGGATCCGGCGTATCAAGGAAGAACTGCCCGGGGTGTACACCGTTCTCGGTCTCTCCAATGTGTCCTTCGGACTGAATCCGGCCGCCCGTCACGTGCTCAATTCGGTCTTCCTCCACGAGTGCGTCAAGGCTGGGCTGGATGCCGCCATCGCCCATGCGGGGCGGATCGTCCCCCTCAACCGGATCGACGATGCCCACAGGCAGATCTGCCTCGACCTCATCTACGACCGCCGCCGCCCGGAACCGGGAACGGGAGCCGACGCAGGATCGGAATACGATCCACTGCGCTCACTGCTTGCCGCCTTCGAGGGCGTATCGGCCTCTGGGCCGGCGAAGGAAGACAGGTCCGGTTGGCCGGTTGACAAGAGACTGTCTCAACGGATTGTGGACGGCGACCGGGACGGATTGGAGGCCGACCTCGACGAAGCGCTGGCGTCGGGCCTGACTGCTCTCTCCGTCGTCAATGACGTGCTGCTGAGCGGCATGAAAGTGGTGGGGGAGCTTTTCGCGAGCGGTGAGATGCAATTGCCGTTCGTACTGCAGTCCGCCGAAACGATGAAGACTGCGGTGTCCTACTTGGAACCCCACATGGAGAAGTCGGATAGTGGCGGTAAGGGCCGAATGGTACTCGCCACTGTCAAGGGCGATGTTCACGACATCGGCAAGAACCTGGTCGACATCATTCTCACCAACAACGGTTACGAGGTGCACAACCTCGGAATCAAAGTCCCCGTCTCCGACCTCGTCGCCAAGGCAGAGGAGGTGGGTGCCGATGCAATCGGCATGAGTGGCCTGCTGGTTAAATCCACCCTCATCATGCGGGAAAATCTGGAGGAACTGAACACCCGTGGCCTTTCGGATATCCCGGTCCTCTTGGGTGGGGCTGCTCTCACCCGTACCTACGTCGAACGCGATCTTCGATCCACTTATCACGGCAGGGTTTTCTACGGCAAGGATGCCTTCGAGGGTCTGCACATCATGGACCGCCTTATGGACATGAAACGTTCCGGCGAGGACGATCCCGTCTTCGGGCGGGAGATCCCCGACCGGGAGATGCCGCTGCGCAAGTCCGAACGCGACGCGATCGCGGCGGTTCAGGCGCGCGCTGCCGGACTGGTTCCGACCCGCTCGCCGGTGGTGGAGACCGACAACGAGGTGTTCAAGCCTCCTTTTACCGGCTCGCGAGTGGCCAGGGGTATACCTCTGGACGAGATCGCCTCCTACCTCAACCAGACCACCCTCTTTCGCAATCAATGGGGACTGAGGCCGGAAGGCGGCGAGACTGACGCCGAGTTCAAGGAACGGGTAAGCGGCACCTTGCGCGAGCAATTGGCGATCGCCACGACCCGCGAGTTGCTCACCCCCCAGGTCGCATGGGGATACTTCCCGGCGAACGGAGACGGCGATGACTTGGTGATCTTTTCCGACGAGTCCCGTGCCACCGAGGCTGCAAGATTCCATTTGCCTCGTCAAGCGACAGAACCATACCTGTGCATCGCGGACTTCTTCCGTCCGCTGGTGTCCGGGGAGACCGACTGGGCGTCTTTTATGGTGGTCACCCAGGGGGCCCGGGTATCCGAGGAGACCGCCCGCCTCTTCGCCGAGAACCGTTACCAGGAATACCTCTACTTGCACGGTCTTGGAGTGGAAATGGCCGAGGCGCTGGCCGAGTACTGGCACAGGAGGATCCGGGACGAATGGGGCTTCGGGGAAGAGGACGGGCCTACCCTGTGGGGGCTTTTCCGGCAGCAGTACCGGGGAGGTCGGTACTCTTTTGGCTACCCTGCCTGTCCCGATCTGGAGGACAACGCCACCGTGGTATCGCTTGTGGACGCCAGCCGCATCGGGGTCACCGTCTCGGAGGGCTTCCAGCTACATCCCGAACAGACCACTCTGGCACTGATCTGCCACCACCCCAAGGCCAAGTATTTCGTAGCACGATAGGGTATCTGTGGCAGTGAACCGGTGGCTCCCATGCGGAGTTCGCTGCCGCCTAACGGGGCGGGGTGAAGCGGTGGCCCCCATGCGGAGTTCGCTGCCGCCCACCGGGGCGCACATTTCGAAGGCGCCGCTTCGGGGCTACGCCACCCCTAATGACCTGGCTACATCGGAAGCTGACCGGTAGAGACGAAAAGGATTGCCCGCCACTTGCCTGAAGCCGAAATGCTCATAAAAGCCGGCAGCCTCCCGATTGACCGCGTCGACGACGATCACCCCTCTGGCCGAACGACCGAGCGCGTAGCTCGCCCGCTCGAGGGCGTCGACCAGCAGCTGGCTACCTAGTCCCCTACCCTGGATACTCAGGTCCAGGGCAAGCCGGGCCAGCAGCACTGCTGGGATCGAGTACTCGGACCCGCTCATAGACGTGACCCGATGGGGGGCGAGGGTAAAGTACGCGAGAACCTTCGTCCCCTCTTCCCCGCCCGTCCAGACGAAGGTGCGCGCCGCCCCTTGCTCGTCTAGGCGGCGTGCGGAGCCACTCAACCAACGGTTCATCACCCAGCTCCCGGATCGGAAAGTGTCGATACGGTGGTGTGAGTCAATCCGCTCGGACCGGTAGGTGGGACACCCCACATTCGAGCCAATCCTCGCACTCACCCTCGCGCCCTTCGGATAGGCCGCTGCATCGGCGGCTACGCTCATCGTCTCCGGAAGGCCGGGGCCTCCCGCACCCGCCGCGCCGCCAATACTAGCTTTCTGACCTTCGACGGCTCATCCCCTTGCGCAATGATGGCGTCGAATTCCGCCGGGGAGATCTGGGTCGAGGGGTGGACCACGATTGCTTCCTCCGCCGCCAAGGTAGCAGCTTCGCTGACTAGTTCGGTGAGGGTCACCTGCTTGAGACTTGCGGCAAATGCTATCCTGTCACGATAGCTTGGCTCGACGCGGACCTCGAAGTGGTCGGTTCTCTTCGCCACACCGATGATGTTAGTAGTCCAGCTCAGACCAGCCGGGTACCAGCGGGACCACCGCCGTCAAGTGCGGCTCAGACCAGCCGGGCCCCCACTGACGAACCCAGCTCAGATCAGCCGGGTACCAGCGGGACCGGCTGCAGCCAAGGTCTCCTCGTCGCGACCGAGGTAGGCATCGATAACCAAATCGTCATTGAGAACCGCTGCGGTCGTGCCCTGGGAAATGATCTCGCCCAGGTGCATACACACCAGCCGGTCGGCAACCGACGACACCAGTGGAACGTCGTGCTCGATGATCACCATGGAGGCCCGGGACTGCTCTGCGATGCCACGGAGCAGTTCGGAGAGTGCCTCGCTCTCGCGCTGTGCAATTCCAGCAGACGGCTCGTCGAGAAGGAGAAGCTTCGGATTGTGAGCCATGACACACCCCAGCTCCAGGATCCGCCGCGTCCCGGTGGAAAGTTCGGAGACGAATGTGTCGTGCCAGCGGGATAGGCCGAGCTGATCCATCAGCTCTTCCACCTGAGCGGCTAGCTTGCTCTCCGAGTCAATCACCGCGCCCAATCTCAGTATCGCGGCAAACGGGTCCTTCACCTCGATCTGGGTCTCGAACGCCACAGCGAGCGCCTCCGCGACGGTCATCGACGGGAAAAGCCGCGACTCTTGGAACACGCGGCCCAGCCCGTTCTTGGCGCGCCAGTTGGGTCCCAAGTGGGTGATGTCCCGACCGTTCAAGAGGACCGAACCGGTGTCGGGGACAACGAAACCCGAGCACACGTCGAAAAGGGTGGTCTTGCCGGCACCGTTGGTCCCGATCACACCCAGGATTTCGCCCTCGTCCACCGAGATGGACACGTCGTTGATTGCCATGACACCGCCGTAGCTCTTGGTGGCACCGTTCACCTGTAGGACCGGGGGCTTGGCGCCGTTGACGTGCCCGTTGGTCACTGCGGTCCCGGCAGGTTCCTGAGGCGGACCAGCTCCCCCATCCGGCGCTGCGAGGAGGCCGGTCGCTCCGGTGGTGGACTGCGCCTTGGCAGCTGCCCGGAGGAACACCGAGCGAAGCAATTCGGGCTGCTGGGCCAGGCTGGGGGTGGGTCCGGAGAACCGGACATGACCCCGTTCCATGAAAATCGCGCGCCGCGAGATAACTGTGGCGACGTTGACCGACTGTTCCACCACCATGACGGTTACCCCGCTCTCGGCCAGCGAGCGAACAACCCGAAGAAGCTCGCCCACCACTGCGGGAGCCAGGCCCATCGACAACTCGTCGATCAACAAGAGCTTCGGCTTGCAGAGCATCGCTTGGGCGATGGTGAGCATCTGCTGCTCACCACCGGACAACAGCCCGGCTCGAGTCTCGAAACGCGCCTTCAAGGCGGGGAAGAGGGAGAGTGCCCGGCCCATGGCTTCCTCGACGAAAA
>JAKAWH010000145.1 GCA_021817065.1 Actinomycetes bacterium | reverse complement strand
TCTTCACCGCCCCCACCGCCATAAGGGGGATAAAGAAAGAGGATCCAAAAGGATTGTTCGCCAGCAATGCGGACCTCTCCAGCCTGAAGTACCTGTTCCTCGCCGGCGAGCGGCTCGACCCCGATACCTACTTGTGGGCGAGCGAGCTGCTCGGAATCCCGGTCATCGACCACTGGTGGCAGACCGAGAGCGGCTGGCCGATGGCGGCCAACCACATGGGGCTCGATCCCCTCCCGGTCAAGCCTGGCTCACCCACCGTTCCGGTCCCCGGCTACGACATTCGCATCCTCGACCCCCAGGGCGACCAGGTGCCGGACGGCACCGACGGGAACATCGTGGTCAAACTTCCCCTGCCACCGGGCAGCCTGCCCACCTTGTGGAACAACGACCAGGGACACATCGACGCCTACCTGTCGCAGTACCCGGAGTACTACCTGACCGGCGATGGCGGCTTCTTCGACGATGACGGATACCTGTTCGTGATGGGTCGCACCGACGACGTGATCAACGTCGCCGGGCATCGACTTACCACCGGCGCCATAGAAGAGGTGGTAGCCGGCCATCCCGAGGTTGCCGAATGCGCGGTCATCGGCGTCAGGCACCCGGTCAAGGGCCAGGTACCCCGGGCGTTCGTCGTCCTCAAAGCCGGCTCCACCATCGACGCCGATCTGCTCGCCACACAGTTGACCTTTTCCGTGCGCGAATACATTGGGCCCGTGGCAACCCTCAGCGGGGTGGACGTGGTTCCAGCCCTCCCCAAGACACGCTCAGGCAAGATCCTGCGCAAGACCATGCGGGGCATCGCCGACGGGCGTGACGAGCCGGTTCCCTCGACCATCGAGGACCCGTCCATCCTCGACCAGCTTCGTCCCCTTCTCATCGGCACGGGCGGGTGAGTAACCCCTCTAACCCTCCTCTACTCGCCCGTGCCGGTGACACCTCTGCCTCGACGACAGAAGGACTTTCGACCCTATCGCCTACAAGAGAACGCACCGAGAGTTTTCGGTAAGTGACTTGATCGAGGGGAGCGCCATGGTCGCCGACATACAGAATCTGGCCCGCTCGGTCAGTGTGGGCCAGACGCCGGACCAGATTCTGGAGTCTGCCGTGGCTCTGGCACACGCATCCCTGGGTGTGGACAGCACCTTTGCGGCTGTGAACGACGGGTCGAATGCGTTCCCGATGCGCTTCACCGACGGCATCCGGGACCCCCGCTTCCTCGAGATCAATATCCGCCCCGGGCTCGGACTCGGCGGCCGGACACTGATGCTGGGAATGCCGCTTTATGTGTGGGATTACGCCGCGGACACTTCCATCACCCAAGACTTCGTGCATGTGGTGTCGGACATCGAAGGGTTGCGCTCAATGGCGTGCGTCCCCATCGTGGCCTGCGGGCGGACCGAAGCACTCCTCTACACCGCCGAGCACGATTCGGGAGCGCCTGGCGACCTGGCTGTCCACGCATTGCAAATGGTGGCCTCTTCCGCCCAACTCGCCCTGGAGGGGTTACAGGCACACCAGCGCGACATCGAGATCGCCTTACTGCGCGAACGCCAGCGCCTCGCCATAGAGCTCCACGACTCGGTCGCCCAGATGCTCTTCGACATCGGGGTGGCCGCGCACTATTCCCGGCGTGAGCAGGATCCCGAAGCCCTTTCCTGCGTACTGAGCGAGATCGAGTCCACCGCGTCGTCTGCCCGGCAGAAGCTGCGGGAGACCCTGCAGCACCTGGTGCATTCTCCCGCCGGACTTGCCTTCGAAGCGCGCCTTGAAGGCGAGGTGCGTCTGGCAGAACGGACCACCGGTTGCCGGGTGACCATCACCCGCCGGGGCGACCCGTACGAGCTGCCGGAACCGTTGGAGACGCTCATCATCGACACTCTGGTCGAAGGCTTACGGAACGCGGCAAAACACGGATGCGCGAAGATGGCAGTCGCCCACCTTCACTACGCCCGGGAGTCGATCACCCTGACCATACAGGCGGACGGCTCCCATGGCGGCGATTCAACCTGGCCCGGCGCGGGGACTGGTGCCGGGCTCATGCTGCTGGCCGCCCGTGCAGAACAGTTGCGCGGGACCATCGAGACCACCACGGACCACAGGGAAGCCTGCGTGTTACGCCTGGAACTGCCGGTTCGGGTGCCCCTGACACCGTCGGACCCCACGCGCTTCGGGTCCCCGCGAGCCGCAGCTGCGACGCCGGAAAACTGGACACCAGACGGTTTCCGAGTTTCCAGGAGCGATGGAGGGTGAGAGCGCTCATCATCGACGACCATCCCATCGCACGCCGTGGACTGCGCACCGTTCTCCACGAAACCTTCCCGATCGAGGAGTGCTTCGAAGCCGATAGTGCCGGCGCTGCACTGGAGCTCGCCCGGGCACACCTCCCCGACCTGGTCCTGGTCGACATGCGCCGCCCCGACACGATGCCCACTCCCGAGCTCTGCCGCCAGTTGCGATCCACCCTCCCCGAGGGATCCATCGTCATCGTCACCGCCTTCGATCGGATCGGTGACATCCGCGACTGCCTGCAAGCCGGCATCAACGGCTGCCTTCTCAAGGACACCTCCGAGCTCGACATGACCGCTGCCCTGCGCTCGATCCTGGCCGGCGAGTACATCATCGATCCCCGAATCGCTCAGCGGCTCCTGGGCGAGCTCATCGGTGCCCGAGGAGGATCGGCGCTGCGCCTCACCGAACGGGAGCGCGAAGTCCTGGACCTGATCGCCGAAGGCCGATCCAACCGGGCGATCGGTGAGCAGCTTCACCTATCCGAAGCTACCGTGAAGGGATACGTGAGCAGCCTTCTCGACAAGCTCAACGCCACTTCCCGGCTGGAGGCCCTGGTACGCGCCTCGGATGCCGGGCTGATCTGATCCCCCCCTCACCTAAAGCGTCAAATCCCTGGCAAATCGGGCTACATTCTCGCTGACCAGCACTTTCTTGTGCGCCCCCTGGGATTCGAACCCAGAACCTGCGGATTAAGAGTCGTCTTACGATATTATATTGAGTGCCCTCGCGTCCATAAGGGCTATTAAGGTGGAGTATGTCCTCCGTGGAGTGCGCTCGAATCCACCCCATTCACCGCAGTGGGATAGCAAAGGTGTAGCAGGGGTTCCGGGAGAATCGGGGGGACAGGCGGCGCACAGAGGGAAATGAGAACTGTAGCCTCATTGTGCGTGAAGGACGGTTCCGGATGATTGACCAACAGAAGCAGCCTGCGTCGGACAAGAAAGGCCCCGCCGTCATAGGACGCCTAATGCACAAGATGCGCGATTCTTCTTACAAGCAACTCGTCATTTTGGTCATTGGTGCCATTATTGGGGTCGTGCTGTCTGCGCTTGCAGGATGGGTCGATCACTTTAGGACGGATGTATCAGACTATAAAGCGTACGCATATTTATCTGCGTTTCCAGAATTAGACTCTGTCAGTTCATCTACCAATGATGGAGGTCATGCAGCTTCCTGCTTAGTAAGTCTCCCTAATGATGCTGGCTTCGGAAGTATCGTCATTTACCAAGGTCAGGACAAAGAGAGTCTTCTGCGGTTCGCATCGACTCACGGTGCCGCTGGGGTGCCTCGCGACTGCGTTTACGCATGGCATGGAGGGTCGACTCCGTCGCCAAGCAGCGGGACGTTCCTTATAGAATCGTTCGCGTATCCAACGACAATATTTGTTGAATCACCAATTGTGCCGTCTCAACCTCCTGAATCGACATTATGTGATCAAGATATATCGTCTTCGTCGGCCATCGAGTCGACTAATGTGCTGTTCAAATCACGCCTGTTCTGGTATGACCGTCGAGATGGTTACTTCGGAATATTGCGAATGACTTCTTCTGATCCGACTGCGGTTTGCAACATGTGGATGCAGATCGATACCAACTATCCATCTGATATTTCAAACAAGGTTGCATACTGCCCACCGCCTCACGGACTTGTCTTCATGTAGCGTTTAGCAAGCAACAACGACGTGGACAGGATCAAATGATGTCCGGAGGCTCCGTCAGCTAATCTTCCCGCATGCTCCTGGCGGCCCAGCAGGGCGAGGTGGTGGGGGTGACGATGATCTGCCTCGTCATGGCAGCCCTGGTGGGAATCCCCATTTCGGTCGCCATCGTCAAGAACCGCCGCTATGCCCAGACCACCCGGTACGCCCGCATGTGGGGTTGGGTGCCGGGTAATCCGGAGATCGGTCGGGTGCACAGCTTCGAGAACGTGCCTTCATCCCCCTACGGCACTGCCGGTCCGCGGGTCGTCCACGAAGAGACGACCGGATTCGGCAAACGGGCCTGGATCGTGGCGGGCGATCCTCCGACTCCCCGGAAAGAAGAGGTCGGGACTCCGGCAACGGTCGCGGTGGCTCCCGCTGCGACTCCACCGTTGGAATCGGGTGCCCATATAGTCGACACTGCGGTGCGCGAGGAATCAGTCACTTCTCCATCCGTATACGCCGTCCCTGATGTTCCCGAAGTGCGCGTGCTCGGTCCCGTCGAAGTTCTCGGATGGGTGAAGGAACCCGACCGCCGGATCATTCCCGAACTCGCCTGCTTCCGGGCGCTGCACTGTGACCGCAGCGTTCCGGGAGAAGAGATACGCGCCGCCCTGTGGCCCGGCGATCTGGAAACGACCGGAGCCTCCATGAAGAGTCTGAGCATCCCCCCGTTGCCCGGACACCTCAATTAGTGACGGCGGTCACGCAATAATCCCCAACTACGGCCACTGAATTTGTAGCGCGCGCGGCCAGCAAACCTGCAGCGCGCGCGGCCATCGGAATGTTTCGCGCGTGGCCACAAAGATGCAGCGCGCGCGG
>JAKAWH010000144.1 GCA_021817065.1 Actinomycetes bacterium | reverse complement strand
CATTGCCGATGCTGATGATTCCCCCGGCAATGGTCACCCCCTGGGCCGCCGACGTCGCCTGGGACACCGCCTGCCCCTGGCCGTTCACCGTCGACTGGCTGGCGCTCGCCAGCCACTGGGCGGTCATATAGCCGACCGGGATGGCAAAGGGAGTGGGAGGGCTCCCATTACTGGCCGGCTGCCCTCCGGTAGTGCCCAGCGACGCCGAGGCCTGCGAGGCGGCCTGGTCGGCACTGGCGTCCATGGTCACACCCGGTGTGGAATCGTTGGTCGAAGTGTCCGGTCCCTGCGGATATATCGCAGCGGATTGGATCGGCCAGTTTGGAGCCGGAGGGACTGGAACACCCGGAAACAGGGTGGCGAGCTGGCCCCCGGACCCGGCCACCACCTGGCCCGGGTAGAGGGTGCTACCCACCGCCTCCCCCGCCGGGCCGGAACTGTAGGCCGCGGTCGAATAGCCGACGTCGGCTTCGAGGGTCGGAGTGGCCGGAACCGGGAAGTTCGGCTGCTCGTAGTAGACCGACATCCCCGCTCCGGTGGCAGCGAGCTGGTAACCGCCCAGGGGGGATGGGGCGTCCGTCCCGGACGCACCGACCGGAGAACCGGGTTCCGGTGGGTTCGCAACCGGGAGTGGGCTCGCCGAGGAGTACCCGGGGCCACCCGGACTGGCGCTGCCGGTCGACGAAGGGCCTCCTTCCGACGTCGGACAGGCGGGTGCGGAACCCGCGCTTCCCGGCGATCCTGAACTGCTTCCTGCAGCGAAAGCGGCGACCGCCGGCCCAGCCACCAGAAATCCGGTCGCCACTAAAGCGGCGACCGCCACCTCCGAGCGCCTGCGCTTCGTCCGAGGAGCCGAGTTCACGAGCTGCTTGCTGATCCGGGCGTTCTGCTTCATACCAGCTCCCGTGCTCGAAGGGTGTCGGCTTCCTCTGGCACGCCCCCCGGTCCGCCGAGATATGCGTCCAGCAGTTCCCCCCTCAGGTCGGCTGGGGATCCGATCGCGGTGACCCGTCCCTGCGATACCAAGGCGACCGTGTCGGCGACCTCCAGGGCCGCCCGGGCGAATTGCTCGGTAAGGAGGACGGCGACGCCTTCGGAGGCGATCGCACCCACCAGCGCGTAGAGCTCGTCCACGACAACTGGAGCCAGGCCCATCGAGATCTCGTCCAGCAACAGTGCTGCGGGCGCGGTGACCAGTGCACGCGCCATGGCCAGCATCTGCTGCTCCCCTCCTGACATGGTCCCGGCTAGTTGGCGCCGCCTCTCCGCGAGCCGCGGAAAAGTCGCGTAGGCGCGGTCTTCGACGTCGCCCATGCGCGGTCCTGCATGGGTCATCATCCTGAGGTTCTCTGTCACGGTCAGATTGGGAAAGACAGCTCGGCCCTCCGGGATGGTGCATATTCCCGCCCGTGCCAGAAGGTCCGGTTCGGTGCCGTTGGCATGACGTCCCATGACATGAAAACAACCCCGCTGGGGAACCACCCTTCCGCTGGCGACCTTGAGCGCGGTGGACTTGCCTGCGCCGTTCGGACCGAGCATGGCCACCACCTGCCCGGGGACAGTCGAGAGGGAGACACCATGGAGGACCTCGATCCGGCCGTATCCCGCATGCACGTCCCGCAACTCGATGACCGGAGTCACCGGATCGCCCCCCGGCGTCTACATTTCGAGGCTTTCATGCTGCCGTCCCGAGGTACGCTGCCTGGACCAGTGGATCGGCCCGGACCTCGCCGGGTGTGCCCACCGTCAGGATGCGCCCGAAGTCGAGAACGTGGATCGTCCGGCACACCGACATCACCAGGTCGACGTCGTGCTCGACGAGCAGGATGCCGGTACCTTCAACGCCCAGGCGGGTGAGGAGGCGGCCCAGATCGTCGGTCTCGCTCTCGTCCAATCCAGCCGAAGGCTCATCGAGCAATAGCACCGAGGGGCGCGTAGCCAATGCCCGCGCCACCTCGACCAGGCGGGCGGTTCCGGTCGAAAGGCTGTCCACCGCCACACCCGCGAGCTGGGCCAGCCCGACCATCTCGATCGTCTCCGCCGCCACGGTCGCCGGTCGGGAACGATCATGGGACCACCGCCTCCGTATCTCGGCAGCCACCAAGACGTTCTCGTACACCGACAGCGAACCGAAGACTTCCAATCTCTGAAAAGTTCGGGCGATGCCCAGCCGGGCCCGTTGGTGCGGTGACGCCTGGGTTATGTCCCGACCCGAGAGGACCACCCGACCTGCCGCCGACTTCTGCAGCCCGCATATGACATTGAAAGCGGTGGTCTTACCCGCACCGTTGGGACCGATCAGACCGGTGACTTGACCACCCTCAACGGTGATGTCGACACCGGACAGGGCCACCACCCCTCCGAATCGGACTTCCAGTCCACGGGCCTCCAAAAGGGCCATATTGGAAATACTCCTTTGACGTGACGATTCGGTGAATACCTGTCAAAGGAGAAACCCCGCCGTCACATCCATCTTGCGAGAAATACCTGCAGGTGGGGGCACTTCTGACGACTACCCGGGCTACTGTCAGTTACCACAATCACCTTGCGAGAACGGGCGTCCGGTACCCATCCCCACTACGATGGCGGCACCATCGACTGACAAGTTTCCGGCACACCCCAAGGAGAACCGTGACTTCCATGACGGCCGAGCCGGCACCCGGCGCTTCCCCCTCTCCCCAGCGGCTCCGCAATGCCCTGGTCAACCGGCAACTCCCCCACTATCCCCGAACGGGTTCCCGGATCTGGCTCCTTGCACTGGTGACAGTAGCCACCATCGTCCTCTACTACCTCTATTTCGTCCCGGGCAGCGTCCTCCCAACCCTTCTGCCCTACTACCACATGTCCTTCCTCTATTTCATGACCCTTATCGTGATCGCCAACGCGGTAGGGGCCTTCACCGCGTTCATCGGCGGGCTCTCCGACCGCATCGGAAGAGCCAATCTCACCGTCTACGGCTTGCTCGTGGTGGGGATTCTCCAGACCTTCGCCATTCCCAACGCCCACTCGTTGGGCTCCTTCGACGTTGCATATGTCGCCATCGGATTCGTGGAAGGGATCATTCTCGTTGTCACTCCTGCCCTGGTGCGTGACTTCTCTCCGCAGATGGGGCGTGCTACCGCAATGGGCTTCTGGACGCTCGGCCCGGTGCTGGGCAGCCTGGTTGTCAGCCAGGTGGCCACTGACACCCTCAGCCATCTGAAGGCATGGCAGGACCAGTTCATGATCTCCGGATTCGTCTGCCTGGCGATGTTCGTGATCGCTTTCTTCGCGCTGCGTGAGCTGACCCCAGGAATGCGCGACCAGTTGATGGTGACCTCCCGCGAACGAGCCTTGATCGAGGCTCGCGCCAAGGGCATCAACGTCGACGAGGCCGTGTCCCATCCCCTCCGGATGTTCAAGCTCGACCTGATCGCCTCGGCATTCGGGATCTCGGCCCAACTCCTCCTCTACTACGCAGTGGTGACCATCATCAACCTCTACTGGGTGATCGTGTTCTCGTTGACCCTCGCCAATGCCAATGGCCTCAATAGGTGGTACTTCCTGCCCGACGCGATCGGCCTGGTTCTGTTCGGCTTTCTCTCCGACCGCCTGCGAGTGCGCAAACCGTTCATGGTTATCAATACGGCGGCGTACCTCGGATTCGTGCTTTGGTTCGCAACATTGGCCCACCACCCCCACACCAGCTACTACACACTGGCCATCTTGATGGCATGCCTGGGCTTCTCCGGATCGGGCGCATATTCCGCGTGGATGGCCCACTACACCGAGTCGGTGGAAGCCAAGAACCCGGCACTTGCCGCCACCGGTTTGGCGGTGTGGGGCTGGATGCTACGGATCATCGTGGCCGCGTCCTTCCTCGTCATCCCTCACGTGGTTTCCAGTACGAACGCCCTAGTCAACAACCAGGATGCTGCCACCGCGCTCCAGGCTTTTCAGGCCGCAGCGCCGTACGCGCCTTCCAAGCAGGACATCGCAAAGCTCACCTGCCCGTCGACTCCGGCGCCTGCCAGCATCGTCCACAATTTGCAGGCTACCCACCGCCCGGGTGCAACGGCGCTCGCCTCAATTCTCAACGGGTGTAACACCACCCACAACCTGATCACCGCTGTCGAGAGTGCAGGAGGACCCACCGCCCCGCAGGTAGTGGCCTTGCAGAGCTACACCGATCTGGCCTTGGCCATCCAATCGGGTCAGCCGGTGAGCAACCAGACCATCGATGCCAAGGTGGGCGCGCACTCTGCTGATCTAGCTGGACTCCTCAAGGCAGAGAAGCTCATCGTCCCCGCTCAAAAGTCCGCACCTACCCAGTGGCAGCACTGGTGGATGGTATGCACCATCGGCCAAATCGTATTCATCCTGGTAGCCCTGTCGCTCAAGGGACGCTGGAGCCCCCGCGCCGCCAAGAAGGATTTCGAAGCCTACGAAAACCAGATCGCAGAGGAGATGACCAAGCTCGGACTGGGCTGAAGTTCCCGGCCCTGATCGTCCGGGATTCCCGACCCGTCCGCTTAACGGCGTGCAACCCTGCCGGTATCGGCAGGGTTGCTTCCGAACCGTAACCGCACGGCCTACGAGGCGGCCGCCAATCCCACCACCGGCTTGGCGGGGGTCACCGCATTGGCACCACCGGGAGGCGCCGACGGGTTGAGCTGACCGGTCGATCCCTCGTAGGGAGCATCGCCGAAGGTGAACACCCCGCCGTCGGCTCCCACCAACCAGTAACCCTTTCCGTCCGGGGTGGCAGCCATGGAGACGATGGGGGCGGCCAGCTTCAAGCCGGAAGCCGAGCCTTGATCGGTGGCGTCACCGAAGAAGAACACCATTCCATTGCCGGTGGCCATCCAATACCCCTTTCCGTCCGGGGTGGTGACCATAGAGACCACCGCACCGACGTTCACAGGACATGCA
>JAKAWH010000033.1 GCA_021817065.1 Actinomycetes bacterium | reverse complement strand
CCGCCAGCGAGCACCCGGGAGAGATCGCGTAATAAGGATTGAAGTGGAGATACACGGTCGCACCGACCCAAAGGGCAAATACCGCGAAGACAGCTCCGAGAGCCGCCCGGACCGCCAAGGGCGCCCGCCATAGGCCCAACGACACCCGGCTCGGACCACTCATTCCGAGCCAACCGTATCAGTACCGCCACCGGATTCGGAACCAGCGCGGCCCCTAATCAGCTGACTCGGCCGTACCCGACCGGCGGTCCGACGTAGTACATCGAGAAGACCCCGACAGGAGTTCCTTCCGTATTGGCCTCCACCACCTCGCCGTTGCCGATGTACATCGCGACGTGACCGAGCGGGGGATCGCCCGGAGGAGAATAGAAGACGAGGTCGCCCGGCTCCAACTGACCAGCCGAGATTCGGGTGGTCTCGTAGTATTGTGCGATCGAACCGTGAGACAGGGATACGCCTGCCTGGCCCCAGGCGTACATCACCAATCCCGAGCAGTCGAAGCCATCTGGACCGGCACCTCCCCATATGTACGGCTTGCCCTGCTGGGCGAGCGCAGCCTGGACGGCCACACCGGCCCGGTGATTCGGCGGTGGAGCCGGACCCGCCACCGGATCTGCTGCGGCTTGCCGCTGTGCAGCGGCCGCTGCCGCTGCCGCTGCGGCTTGGGCTGCCTGTTGCTCGGCTTCGCGCTGCTGCTGGTAGAGGACGGCAAGATTCCCCTTCACCTGGGAAAGCTGGCCGTTCTCGCTGGCAATTGTCGCCTGCGCTGCTCGCTGGTCCGCTTGGACCTGGCCCAGATCCTGTTTGTCGGCGGAAAGCGCCTGGCTGTACACCGCTTGCTCCTGGCTGATCTGGTGCTGCTGCTGGCGCAATTGCGCCACCGTGTTCTGTGCCTGGCTGGATGCCTGGTCGAGGTAGTAGCTACGCACCGCCATGTTGTCCCCCGCTCCGTTGACCAGAGCACCCAGGGTCGCGATGTTCCCGCCCTGGATGTAAGCGTTCACCGCCTCCCGACGAAGGGTCACAACGGTCGCTGCCTCGTTCGATTGCGCCTTCTGGAGCTTGCCCTTGGCGGCGTCGACGTTCTGCGAGTCTTGACTGACCCGAATCTGCGCTTCGTTGTACTGCTCGTCGAGCGCGTTCAATCGCTGGTTGTCGCTTTGGACCGTGGACTCGATCTGCGAGATCTGCGCCTGGTCGGACGAAATGCTCGGGTCAGCCGACACCGGTGCTGCGGCGACCAGTTCGACCACCGGGACGAGCAGGGCCGGCGCTGCGACCGACATCGCGCACGCTATAGCAACACTGCGCGCTCGTTTCAGGGTGAGGAATTGTGCGAGGTGATTGAACACGGGTTTGGTAAGCCTCTTACGGGTGTGATGGCGTTGTCAACAACCGCCCATGCTGTTACCAGCTATCTCCAGGTGCTTAACCTAGCCGACCGGGTGGGGCAAAGTGTGAATCGTACAGATAACGGTGACCATTGAGGGCCATTTTCTCCCAGGAAAATGCCGGGATCATCGATCTGAGCGCATGAACATCACCTTCAATTTGTCGAACGCTTCGAGACATTTTCCAGCGCCCAGAACGACGCTTTCGAGAGGGGCATCGACCAGGTGCACCGGCAAGTCGGTCTCCTTGGCGAGCCGGTCGGAGAAGCCTGCCAGCATCCCCCCTCCTCCGACCAGTGCTATCCCGTTTCCGATCAAGTCGTGGGCGAGTTCCGGGGGGGCCTGGCCCAGGCAACGGATCACCGAATCGGTCATCACTACCACCGGCTCCTCGATGGCATGCCGGATCTCGCCGGGGGTGAGGACCACCGTCTTGGGAAGCCCGCTCATCACGTCCCGGCCACGGACCTCGGCACGGATTCCCTCGTTGACCGGGAATGCAGATCCCACGGCGATCTTGATCTCCTCGGCCGTACGCTCTCCGACCGCGATTCCGTATTCGCGCCGTACGTAGTTCTGAATCGCTGAATCTATGTCGAAGCTCCCAACCCGTACCGGCTCCAGAGCGACGATGCCGCCCAGCGAGACAACGGCCGTCTCTGTCGTCCCGCCCCCCACATCCACGACCATGTTCCCCATGGGTTCATGTATCGGAAGCCCCGCCCCGATCGCCGCCGCCATCGGCTGCTCGATGAGATAGACGCTGGATGCACCGGCGTGGCGGGTTGCTTCCTCCACCGCTCGCCTCTCGACCGCCGTGATCGCCGACGGAACGCAAATGAGAACCTTGGGGCGATTCAGCTTGGAGACTCCGACTCGTTGTAGAAGGAGCCTGATCATCTTCTCGGTGATATCGAAGTCCGTGATCGCCCCTTTTCGGAGCGGTCGGGCGGCGATGATGTAACCAGGAGTCCTCCCGATCATCTGCCATGCTTCCCGACCCACAGCGAGGACGTCGTTGCTGCGCGAGTTGAGTGCGATCACGGTCGGCTCGTTGAGAACGATCCCGCGGCCGCTCGCATAGACAAGCGTGTTGGCGGTTCCCAGGTCGATTGCGAGATCGCGTGCGATGATCAGTTCTCCCGTCTCGCGCGGCGCCACCTGGCGCACGGGCCGACCGGGTGGCGGGTCGGGCTCGGCGCAGAAGACTCGCTCACCGAAGCGATGCTAGGCGACGACGCGGAAGGCCGTTCGACCGGTATCCTCGGAGCTTCACATGAGATACAGCGATCGGGGCGATTACCAGGATGAACCGGAGGACGAGGAGCAGCGTCGCCCCTCCTGGATCGCCCCGGAAGACAGGCTTTGGCGCCATCCAACCGAGGTCCCCCTCCTTGGGCGATCGTGTCGCACCGGCGATGCTCGCCGGTCCGAACGGAAACCCGATCGCCGCCCGTTATGGGCGGCAATGGCGAAAGCCGGTTTCGCTGGTGCTGCGCTAACCACAGCCGCCTACGCTCTTAGCACTGCGTTTCTCGCTTCCCCGCCCGCCCGGGTCTCGGCAGGTCGAACCATGCAGACCCGCAACGCTGATGCCGCAAGCGCTTCGCCGGCAACGCTCGCCGTCGCAATGGGCTCGGCTGCGGGAACCGGCTCGCCGGCGACACGGGAGGTTGCCAGAGTGAGCGCGATCACCGAGTTCGGCACCCTGACCGGCACCGCCCTTGCCGTCGGCCCCCCGGGACTCTTCATGACCGCCAGCCGACTGGTTGCGTCCGGGACCGTCGCGATCAGCCTTCCCGACCGAACTGGACGTGGTTGGCATACCCTTCCAGCAGATCTGGTGGGAACCGATCCGGAAACGGGAATTGCGGTGGTCAGCGTTGCACCGACCATGGGTTGGCCCCCTCCCTCGTATCACGCCCTGGTCGTCCACGGAACGAACGTACCGTATGTCGGGGAGCGCGTAACCGTCATCGGTACCGGCGGGAACGGCGACGATCCAATCGTCGACGCCCGGGGGAACGACGCGAAGATCACATCCACCTGGGTGAACTTGTCTGCTCCGGACGGATCTCTGGTCCTCGGCGCGAGCCAGATCTCGATGCTGGACGGGCGCCCCGCCCTGGGTTCGGTTCTCCTGGGACCCGCGGACTCGGTAGTAGGAATGGTCACCTACTGCGACAAGTGCATGACCCCTGTGGGCGATGGCAGTTCCGGCGTTTCGACCACCCTTGCCACGCCGATCGCGACAGCCGAAGCAGCCGCCGATGCGATCGCCTCGGGGGGGGCAGTACCGCACGGATGGCTGGGTGTCGGGATCCAGCAAGCCATCGACGCCACTGGGCTCCCCGCTGGCGTCGTCGTTAACCAGGTGCAGCCGTCCGGGCCGGCTGGCCAGAACGGCGTTCTTCCGGGTGACGAGATAGTTGCCATCGATGGGGAATCGGTGGGTTCGGTCCTGGACATGGAAGCCGATATCTCCCTGCGGGCGCCGGGAACGCCGGTCGTGCTGACCATACTTCGTGGCGAGGATACAGTTTCGCTGGTGGTACCCCTTGGGTGAGGGGCACCCATGAGTGGGGCCAGCAAGAATCGCGGAATTCTGGGCTCGGAGCGCGATCGCGCTGGGCAAACCGGCGTAGCATTCACAAGTGAGCGCTGACGAGCCAGGAGGCCAGGGAAACCCCGACATATTCCGGGCGCTCTTCCAGATCTTTTCCGATCCCGGCCGACTCCAGTGGGATCTCGCATCGGAGCTGGCACGGGAGACCGCAGCGGAGGGTGGCCAATCTTCCAATGTCGATCCAATGAGGCGGATCCGGATCGAAGAGCTGTGCCGGGTTGCCGAGCTGCACATCGCCTCTGCAAGCGGGCTGGATACCGCAGTGGCCGGTAAGCCGGTGGCACCGGAGGTGGTCAATCCCCCGGAATGGGCGGCTCGCACCCTGAGCGACTGGAAGCCCTTGCTTTCCCTGATCGCAGACGCCCATGCCGCTCCACTCGACGGGATGGAGGACGGGATCGCTGCGGACATCCCCGGCCTCCCCCCCCTTCTCGCCCGCGCCTTCGGGCAGGCGGCACAGGCGATCGGACCGGCAATGCTGGGCATGCAATTGGGCAGTTCGATCGGATACCTAGCACGGCGCGTATTCGGCCAGTACGACCTTCCCATCCCCCGCTCCCCGTCGGAGAAGATCCTCTTCGTACCCCACAACATCGCCACCTTTGCCGACGATTGGAGCCTCCCTGCCGACGACGTGTGTCTGTGGGTGTGCATGCGGGAAGTGGCTCACCACGCGGTGCTCTCCATAGCCCACGTGCGCGACCACATCCAAGGCGCGCTGGAGGAGTACGCGCGCAACTTCTCGCCCGAACCGTCGATCCTCGAAGAGCGGATTGCGGCGATGGACCTTTCCGAGGTGTCCGACATCGAGCAGCTGCAGCAACTTTTCGGGGACCCATCCGAGATCTTGGCTCGAATGGTGGGGCCCGAGCAGGGCGCGGCCCGTGACCAGATTTCGGCTGTGGTGGCGGCCCTGGAGGGTTGGGTCGATCATGTGATGGATTCGATCGGCCAGACACTTATCTCCTCCTACGGACCGATCACCGAAGCTCTCCGGCGCAGGCGGGTCGTGCGGGAAGAGGGAGAACGGTACATCGACGTCCTTTTCGGGTTGACCATGGACCAGCAGGCTTTCGCCCGGGGAAGCGCTTTTGTCGAGGGGGTGGTGGAGCGCGCGGGTGGAGACGGCCTCGCCAAGCTGTGGAGCCGCCCCGAGCACCTTCCCACCCCGGCCGACGTGGATGCGCCAGGTCTCTGGCTGGAGCGGATTAGTTACGTAGAATGACGTTACGGTAATTACACGAATGTTTTCTGTGCATTTGTCCAGGTCGCCTTGCCGAGTCGCCGGGCTGCCCCATCCCCCTGGACAAATACGGGCCAAGACGCCACTCTGGTGCTTCGAGAAATAGGGCGCGAGATTGGCATTACAAGAGTTCTTTGAATCGACCGGGGAGTCACGGAGTTGGTCGTTCGAGGAGATCGCGCGCGACCTGGAGGACGAGTCCCCCGGAGACGGCAGCTCCTCCCTCGGGGCAGCCGACGAGCCATGGCGGGACCTGCCCTCATGGGGATCGTTGCAAGTCGAACCCGAATGGGCGAGCGAGGCCCGCCTCGAAGAGGTCTTCGCCTCCTGGTCGGCAGGAAATCCTGTAGGAGCTACCGCCGCGGAGAAATCGTTTCTCGGCGACGGCTGGGCCACCGGAGCAGCATTCCCCGGTGCCTATACCGAGCCCGAAGGTGGGCTGGTCGAGTCATACCGGGCGCCGGTCGAAGCCGCCGAGGCGGTTGCGAACGAACCGGTCTTGGCACCGGTCGAGTTGTACTCGGCGTTCGAGGAGACGCCAGAGGAGGAGTCAGCCCTCACCGACAATAGGGCCCGAACCTGGCGCGACGTCGAATTGCCCACTCATCCGCAGGACCCCAGCACCACCGAGGTAATCCCGGCAGTCGACTCCCTGGAAGAGGTGGATGGGGCCGCCACAGGCGACATCAACAGTCCTGTCGCTGCGGACGCCGAGCCATCCCCTAGAGACCCCTGGCTCGATTTGATCGGGGACCCCACGCGAACCGAAGTCCCGGCAGTTTTTTCCCCAACCGGGCCGAATGGCCTAGTCCCCATGATGGCGCCCCATCCCGGAGCCGCACCATCTCCAGTCCCCATTGCAGTGAGCCCTCCGATGCAGGCTGGACCGTTCTTCGGATACCAGCCCCCCATTGCCTACGCAGTCCCGCTCACCGCCTACCTTCCCCACCCTGGATTTCCGACCCCAGCGCAAACGTACCCGCTCACCGGCCTCCCCTACGTGCCACCCGACCCCTCCAATCCATATGGGGTACCTCAGTCGGTGGTAGCCCGCCTGGTCTACGAGCAGGCACCCATGTCCCACCCGGCGCTGCCCACCTCCGGCACCGCTGGGACAAGCCCGCCATGGGACAGTGCGACCGCGAGCGTCCAGGACTTGCCGCCTCCCGGACCCGGCGACGATGAAAGCTGGCAACCGGACTTTCGAGGAGAGGCCAAGGGATCGGTGGATGTCGTGCCGCAACCTGCCCAGGCCGACGTTGTGTTGCAACATTCCCCGGTGGATGTCGTGCCGCAACCTGCCCAGGCCGACGTTGTGTTGCAACATTCCCCGGCGGAAGACGTGCCGCAACCTGCCCAGGCCGACGTTGTGTTGCAACCTGACCCGCTGGAGGACGCTGGCACCGCGAATCCCGGCGACTTTTCGCCGCCGGCAACGAGCACCGAGCCGAACGGGGCAGCCGATTCCCGAGAAGCGGCGAACCGATCCCGAGAAGCGGTCGCTGGGCCGTCCGTCCCCCTGGACGACCCTTTCGTCGTGATCTCTTCGTCCACCTACATGGTCGAGTTCGCCAATCCCTACACCGTGTGCGTCGACGCCACCGACGAGATCATCGGGAACCAACCGTGGGAAGTCGACACCTCCCCCCTCCCTCAGCTCTACGCTATGGTGGCGGGCCAGGTCCGGCTCACCGACGACAACCTGGTGGAGCTGGAACCAGATCAGGTGGATCTCCCGGAACCGGAGATCTACAGCTGGGCGAGCCCCGGCTTCGTCGAGGTCCCCCCCCTCGAGACCGAGGATTCTGCCGCGCACCAGCCGATGAGGATCAACGGCTGGACGGTAGTTTCCGCCAGCAACGACATTCTTCCCGACGAAGACGTCCAACCACGGCGGCGGCGGCGGCGCTGATCCACGACCGCCGGGAGACAGCTCCTCACACCGCCGGGACGGATTCCTCCCGGTAGCACAGGGCGTCACCCAGGGCCTCGACCAGCGTCGAACTCTCGGAGGTTCGCAAACCGGTCAGCGTGGTGACTGTCGCCAATCCTTCGTGCAAGAGCGCCGAGTCGGTCCCCGCTATGACTTCCCGCTCACCGACGGAGCGGAGCTCCACCTGGAGCCTCCCCGCGCCTGCCTCGACGATTGCCGTCCGCACCGTTCCAAATGGCGCCAGCCGTGCGGCACGGACGCCCTTCACGTCGGACAACGGCAGGTTGGGAACATTGAGGTTCACCGCGGTCCCTTCCGGCGATTCCGCCAGCCATCGGGCCGCCACCCGGGCCACGGTTGCGGCGGTCTCCCACAGAAGCGGGCGTCCGGCCGCGATGCTCACCGCCAGACCACTCGCCCCGAAGGTCGCCGCTGTAAGGGCAGCTCCTACCGTTCCCGAGTGCAGGACTGACCGCCCGGTGTTGTTTCCGGGGTTGATGCCCGAGACCACCAGATCGGGCGGAGGTCCAAATGCGCCCAGCCTCCCCAGGATTACTGCCAGCGCGGGGGTTCCGTCGATCGCGTAGGCGAGAACGTCCGGAGCGCGTGGAAGCCACACCTGCTCGTAGTCGATGACGTTTCCCTCGTGAAGCAGGGGCCCGATCGCAGCGCCGCTCCCGCTGCGGTCGTCGCTGGGCGCCACGACCACCAAGTCTTCGAACTCCTGGGAGATTGCTGCGGCCAGCGCACCGAGACCCGAGCTGGCAACCCCGTCGTCATTAGTGACCAATACTCGCATGAAAAAGTGGGCCTCTGCCCTACTCCATCTCCTCGGTCATGCCGAGGTCCCACTCGAGGATAAGGTTCTCCCGTTCGGCGTCCCGGTTGACCCGCTCCCGGTTGCGGCGGAATTGGGGGTCGTGGGGGGGCAGTAGGACCAGGCGGGCAAGCGCTCGCATACGGAACTCCTCGACGACACCGCGCGGTCCGAACTCCGACTGCACCTCCCAGTGGGGCGCCACCGGTCCGAGGTAGACGATGCGGACATGGCCTCGGGGTGGCTGGGGCTCCTCAGTTGCCTCGGGGGCCGGGTTGGACATGATTGGGCGACTCCTGATCGTGCTGGTCGTTCCATCCCGCCCTTGGCTCCCGGGCCGGGTGCTGGCAGGGGGGTTCGAATGGCCAGCCTAGCCGGAGCCAGCGAGGCTTCTTTTCCCAGAAGCGTCGTGCCGCCTCTCCCGGGCCGGACCTACCGGCCGGGCTCGTCTCAGCAGAGACTCAGCAGAGCTGCTGGCCGGCTATGGGGAGGTTTGTCTCGTTGGAAGGCTGCACCGCGAGAGTCAGGTGGGCGTTCAGGGTCGAGCCGGCGCTCCACAGTGACACGGTCGCGGCCTCGCCAGCCTTGGCAGCCTGCACTGCAGTGGTAAGTCCGTCTGCCGACGTGACCGAGGTGCCGTTGAACCCGGTGATCACCTCTCCGGCCTGGATGCCTGCCCCGTCCGCCGGAGACCCGGCGGTGACTGCGCACACGAAGGCGCCGCTCACACTGGAGGGAATCTGGAACTGGCTGGCCACCGAACTGGCGTCGACCACCGCTACACCCAAGTAGGCCTTATTGGAAGCAACCACGCCGCCCTTTTCGAGCTGGGGCAGGTAGTTCTTGATGTGGTTGGCGGCGATGGCGAACCCGATTCCCTCGGCGGGAGCGTTGCCTGCGCTGGACGATGCCACCGCGGTGTTCATCCCGATTACCTGTCCCGCCGAATTGACCAGGGGACCCCCTGAGTTTCCGGCATTGATTGCGGCGTCGGTCTGGATCAGCTGGGTGAGATGCTCGCTGCCACCGGTAGCGTCACCCGCCGACTCCGACCGGTTGAGGGCAGAGACGATGCCCTGGGTAACCGTCAGGCTCCCTCCCAGGGCGAGCGCATTGCCGATTGCAATCACGCTGTCCCCCACCTGCACCTTCGACGAATCGGCGAATGTCACCGTCGGCAAGTTGGATACTCCCTGGATCTTGATGACGGCGAGGTCTTCGGACGGGTCGGTGCCCACAATCGTCGCCGTGTTGGAGGTGGTCTGGCCGTAGAGAGTGACCTGGATCTGGCTGGCCCCGTTGATCACGTGGTTGTTGGTGAGCACCAGCCCACCGGGGCTGATGATCATGCCGGTTCCGGCACCCTCCACAACCTGCGAACCGAATGCGCCGCCGAAAAGGCCGTTTCCTGCGCTCTGGTAGGCCCGGGTGTCGATGGACACCAAAGCCGGTTCGACTTTGGCGATGATCGACTGCGGATCGCTCATCCGGGGGATGTAGCTGGTGTTGTTCTGGAAGCGCTCCACGACTGTGGTCGTGCCGTTGCCTCCACCGCTGTGGGATCCGATCACCCCGCCGATGAGCCCGCCGACCAGCGCGGCCACCACCAAGCCGACCACCACCGGTGCCCACCGCCCCCGGGTCTTCGCCGGACTGCCTCCGCCAGCGGGACCCTCACCCCACGGGTGGGCGGAGGTCGGGCCTGCACCCCAACTGCGGGTCCCGCTCCCGCTCCCGGTCCCTGGAAAGGTCGGGCCTGCACCCCAACTGCGGGTCCCTGCCCCGGTCCCCGGGGAGGTCGGGCCTGCAGGGGAGCCTGTGGCCGCGGCTCCAGGCGGAACGTCGAAGGAAAGGCCCTCCCCGCTCTCTCCAGCCTTCCCCAGCGAGCTCACCGGCAGTCCTGAGGTGGGATCGATGTCTCCCTCCTCTTCCGGGCTCGGGTGGCTGATCGGCAAGCCGGAGGTCGGGTCGATGTCGAGGATCGGGTCCGAGATCGCGCTTGTTCCGCTGGCGGCAGCGCCGCTTGCGGTCACGGCGCCTTGGTCTTCCATCGAGCTCATCTGCGATCTTCCCTTCTGGAGATACATACGGTGGAAACGAAGAGTTCTGCCCATTTCATAGTCGCGCCAGCTTCACGTCCGCTGTGAATCGACCGGAGGTCCCCTGTGAAATCCTCCTCTGCCTGTCGGTATCACTGCCGGTGGGTGGTCAGGCGCACGATGAAGCACCCCAGGGGACCCACGGGCAGAATCCCAATTTATCCGCGAAGATCTCACCCGATTCGACGTTCCCCCTACATGAGAGAACCCACGCCGGCTACCGGCTCCGGGAAGATCCCGTTCCGGGTGCACCGGATCTCCTTGGGACTTCCTGCACTAACAGATCCCGTGGGACCGGATAGCATCGATAGCGTACGTCGCAGAAGTGCAAGGGTAGGGATCGGCGGCAATTTCGGGTCGCCGCCCTACGATCACACGAGCGCGACCTGGACACGAGAGGTGGGAAGAGTGATGATCGAAATTGAGGAACTAGAAGGCGACAATCTCTTGGTTTCCCCGCAAGTCGATGGAGACACCTCGTGGATGAAGGCCGGTCGGTGCGCCGAGATGTCGCCGTCGACCTTTTTCCCGAGTGACGGCGTCGGCGTGGAATCGGCCCGCAAGATTTGCGCTGAGTGCCCGGTGCGTGAGCAGTGCCTCGAGTACGCGCTCGCAAACCGGATCGACCATGGCGTGTGGGGCGGAACCTCGGAGCGCCAGCGGCGCCGGATCCTGCGCGCTCGCAAACTGGGACTGGCGTCCTCGACAGTCGACTGAACGGGTCGCCGGGCAACCGGCGAGTTCACGAGAAACGGCCATACTGTTTCGGTGATCGAGTGCGTGGTCAACGTCTCGGAGGGCCGCGATCATCACCTCATCGGGACCATTGCCGCAGCTGGCCGTCCCTGCCTCCTTGACGTCCATTCGGACGACCACCACAACCGCTCGGTGATCACCCTCGGGTCGGCCGACCACGCCCTCCTGCTCGATTCCACCCGGCAGCTCTGCTCGCGGGCCACCAGCCTTCTCTCCCTGCCCGGTCACGCTGGCGTCCATCCGCGCATCGGAGTTGTGGACGTGGTCCCGTTCGTGCCGCTGGAGGGATCGACCCTGGAGGAGGCGATCGAGCTGCGCGATCGTTTCGCACGGTGGAGCGCCGACGAACTCGGCGTGCCGTGCTTCCTGTACGGGCCCGAGCGCGACCTCCCCACGGTGCGGCGAGGAGCTTTTGTCGACCTCATTCCCGACACGGGGCCCTCTGATCCGCATCCAACCGCCGGGGCGATGGCAGTTGGAGCACGCCCGGTCCTCGTCGCCTACAACGTGTGGCTCGACACCAGCGACCTTGCCCTTGCACGCCGGATCGCCCGAGACGCCCGAGGACCTTCGCTGAGGGCGCTGGGATTCCCGACCGGGGAATTGGTGCAGGTTTCCTGCAACCTGATCGACCCGATGACTCTCGGTCCAGCCACCGCCTACGACACGATTAGCGGGCTTGCGGCCCAAGCGGGTGCGGCAGTGGATCGAGCCGAGCTTGTGGGGCTGCTGCCCCGGGCGGTCCTCGCCCAAATTCCAGCTGACCGGTGGGCGCAATTGGACCTGGACGATTCCCGCACCATCGAGTACCGCTTGGCCCGCCTCTAATCGGGTCCCGTCGAACCGGGACCCGATCGGCTGGCTGTCAGTGCCGGATCAGGCGGTTTCGGCGACTCCGGCCGGGCGGCGTACCGCGAGGGCGCGGGCGCGCCGGATCCGCCGGCGCTCCCTCTCGCTCAATCCTCCCCATATGCCGAACTTCTCCCCGTTGGCCAGGGCATATTCGAGGCAGTCGCCGCGCACCACGCACCCGCGGCAGACCGCCTTGGCCTCGCGGGTTGACGCACCCCGTTCCGGGAAGAAAAGGTCCGGATCGACCCCCAGGCAATTCGCCCGGTTCTGCCAATCAGGATCCTGGATTCCCGGTATCTCGGGTCCGTGGGACTTAGGTTTTGGGAGCGGAACGATCCGCTGTGGCTCGATGACTAGTTGTGGCACCGCATGTCCTCCCCTGGTGAAGCAACCTTGTTGTAATTACACCGTTGTAAGAACTACAGCAATGTAATCTTCGGCTCGCAAGGCGGCAAATTCAAGGGGAAATTCAAAATTCTTGTGAACAGGGGGCGAACGTCACGTTCTCGGCGATCCTCCCCCGGAGCGAAGCCTGGACCGCTAGCACATGCAAGCAGGGGCGGTACCCGACCTGTGAGGCGCCCCGTGCCTGCGCCGCCCGATCCCGGCTCGGTGGGATGGCTCAGGTGCCGTGGCCGCAGAACCCCCCGCTTCGGCTCCCGACCGGTGATCAGGCGCTCCAGGCCCGGCGCCGGGTGCTTCGGGACTCGACGAAATCGACCAGCAGGTAGCTGCCCAGGTTCGCGGCATCGGTGAAAAAAGCCCGTCCCCTGTTGATCCTGCACATCTTTTCGACGAACTCCCGCAGGTGGCCCTCAGCGTCCAATGCGAACGCGTTGATCCGGATTCCCGCCCTGGTGCAGCGCACTACCTCGGCAAGCGTTCGTTCGATGGTCTCGGCCAACGGTGGGTAATGGAACACCACCTCGCCCGATGGTTCGATGTGCGCGGTGGGCTCGCCGTCGGTCACCACGATGATCTGCCGGTTACCGGCCTGTCCGCTCAACATGCGTCGCGACAGCGACAGCGCGTGCACAAGGTTGGTGCCATAGACGAAGTCCCAGGAGACATCCGGCAGATCACGGGGACTCACCTCCCGGGCCACCTCCGAAAAGGGACCAGATCCCGCGCTGCCTTGGAAATCGGGGAAAAGGGGTCGTCGTTGATCTCAGACCCTGCAATCACCGGAAGCCGCTCGTCGAGCAATCCGGCCTAGCTGTGAAGCGGATGCCCTCTCGGAAACCTCCCGTCGGCGTACGCGCGGTAACAGCCGAATTACCGCCGGACGCCTCGATGGTGATAAGGAAGGTGCGGCCGATCAGCAGACTTGAGAGAAGGGCGAGCGATGAGACGACAGGGAAGAGGCCGATGAGTGCGGTTGCAGAAGCGCCGACCAGGACCCCGGTGACCCTCGGCGGAGCCCGAGGCGGTCCGGCGGTCCGGACTCTCCGCAAGGACGGATGGTGGCGACTCCCGCTGGCGACCGGAATCGTGCTCGGCGGCGCCACTATCTACACGATCTGGGCGGTTGTCCAGAACAAGGACTACTTCGCCGGAGCCGCCCTCCAGCGGGACTACCTGTCTCCCCTCTACTCTCCCTGCGTCGGAGGCACCTGCGTCACCGGGTCGAGCTTCATCTTCACCTTCCGCTGGTGGGATATCACGCCCGGGTTGCTCGCCATCCTCCTGCCTTTTGCCCTGCGAACGACCTGCTATTACTACCGGAAGGCCTACTACCGGACCTTCTGGATGTCGCCCCCGTCGTGTGCGGTGTCTGACGCCCACAAGAACTACTCCGGCGAGTCCCGGCTACCGCTGGTGCTCCAGAACCTCCACCGGTATCTCTTCTTCATCCTCCTCGCCTACAACGTCCTCCTCACCATCGACGCGGCCGAGTCGTTCCGAATGGGCAATGGCTGGGGAGTCGGAGTAGGAACCCTGGTCCTGGTGATCAATGCGGCTCTTCTGTGGGCGTACAACCTCTCCTGCCACGCCTGCCGGCACTTTTCGGGGGGGAAGCTCAACCTGTTCTCGAAGCACCCGATCCGGTACCGCATGTGGAAGGTGGTCTCCAAGTGGAACACCAAGCACATGCAGATCGCCTGGACCAGCCTGGTGTGGGTGTGCGTGGCCGATATCTACATCCGCCTGGTGGCAAGCGGGACCATCCACGATCCGAGATTCTTCTGATGGCCCGCCTCTCCCCTGCCCGCAACTCGCTCGCAGCAGCCCGCTGCCCCGCTGCCCCGCTGCCCGCCCGCAACTCGCTCGCAGCAGCCCGCTGCCCCGCTGCCCCGCTGCCCGCCCGGCTTTTCGAGGATGCCGCATAGATGGCCACCGACTATGAAACCTACGAATTCGACGTCATCGTCATAGGTGCTGGCGGAGCAGGGCTCCGGGCCGCCATCGAATCGATGTCGGAGGGCGCTTCCACCGCGGTAATCACCAAGTCCCTCCTCGGCAAGGCCCACACCGTGATGGCGGAAGGGGGGATCGCCGCCTCGATGGGCAACGTCTACCCGGAGGACAACTGGAAGGTTCACTTCCGCGACACCATGCGGGGCGGCAAAATGCTCAACAACTGGAGGATGGCCCAGCTCCATGCCCAGGAGGCACCCGATCGGGTGCTGGAGCTCGAGGAGTGGGGTGCCGTCTTCGACCGCACCGCAGACGGGCGCATCTCACAGCGCGACTTCGGCGGCCATCGCTACGCGCGGCTCGCCCACGTCGGGGACCGCACCGGACTGGAGATGATCCGCACCCTCCAGCAGCGTTCGGTGGCAATGGGACTGACCGTCTTCGCCGAGTGCACAATCCTCCGCCTCCTTCACAACGAAGATGGATCGATTGCCGGTGCGATGGGCTACTGGAGGGCTTCGGGCAGCTTTGTGGTCTTCAAGGCCAAGGCGGTGGTGCTGGCGACCGGCGGCATCGGCCGTTCCTGGAAAGTCACCTCTAACTCCTGGGAGTGCACCGGCGACGGCCACGCACTCGCTGCATGGGCGGGTGCCGACCTGATCGACATGGAGTTCGTGCAGTTCCATCCCACCGGGATGGTCTGGCCAGTCTCGGTAAAGGGCCTCCTGGTCACCGAGGGAGTCCGCGGCGACGGAGGTACGCTCCGCAACAGCCAGGGCGAGCGGTTCATGTTCAACTACATCCCTGAGATGTTCAAGTCGGAGACCGCCGACACCGAGGAGGAAGCGGACCGCTGGTACACCGACAAGAAGGGCGCCCGGCGAACACCCGACCTCCTGCCCCGTGACGAAGTAGCACGTGCGATCAATTCGGAGGTCAAGGCCGGGAGGGGAACGCCCCACGGCGGTGTCTACCTCGACATCTTTTCGCGTCGCGATCCTGACTACATACGGCGCCGGCTCCCCTCCATGTACCACCAGTTCAAGGAGCTGGCCGGGGTGGACATCACCCGGGAGCCGATGGAGATCGCCCCCACCTGCCACTACTTCATGGGCGGGGTGAGAGTGAACCCGGAGACCCAGGCGTCCACCGTCCCGGGACTTTTCGCCTGCGGCGAGGCGGCGGGGGGGATGCACGGGTCCAATCGTCTGGGGGGCAACTCGCTCTCGGACCTGGTCGTATTCGGAAGGCGCGCCGGGCTCGGCGCTTCCGAGTACGCATCGAGCGCCAAGGCACCGGTGGTCTCCGGCGGTCAGCTCTCCTCCATCGCCTCCGAAGGGGAAGCCCCTCTCTCCAGGAACGGGGGGGAGAACCCCTTCGACGTCCTCCACGACCTGCAGGACTCCATGCACTCCCTGGTGGGGATCATCCGCACCGAAGCGGAGCTGGCCGAAGCCCTGGAGAAACTGAGCGAATTCGACGAGCGAGCCGCCAAGGCGTCGGCCGCCCCGAGTCGCCAGTACAACACCGGCTGGCACCACGCTCTGGACCTTCGCTGCCAGCTCACCGTCACCCGCTGCGTCGCCATGGCCGCTCGAGCCCGCAAGGAGAGCCGCGGGGGCCACACCCGTGACGACTTCCCCGGTCCCGACAAGGAGCATTTCGGGAAGATCAACCTGGTTTGCCGATACCGTGACGGCGAGGTCACCGTGACCGAGGAGCCGCTTCCCCAGATGCCCGCAGAACTCGCCACATTATTCGAGGAGACCCCTAAATGAGCACCGTGACAACCGTCGAGCCAGAGGCATCGGCCCGCCCCTCGAACGCCCCTGCAGGCGAGTGGGTGGTGAAGATCTGGCGCGGTGACGCCAACGGCGGATCCTTCGTCGACTACCGGGTGCCCGTGCAGGAGGGCGAGGTGGTCCTTGACGTTGTACATCGCATCCAGGCATCGCAGGCAAACGACCTGGCGGTCCGCTGGAACTGCAAAGCGGGCAAGTGTGGATCGTGCTCGGCCGAGATCGACGGCAAGCCGCGCCTCATGTGCATGACCCGGATGGAGAACTTCACCCCCGGGGTGCCGTTGACGGTGACGCCGATGAAGACCTTCCCCATCATCAAGGACCTGGCTACCGACGTGTCCTTCAACTACGAGGTGGCCCAACGCGTCCCCTCGCTGAAGATCGCCGATCCTGGACCCGACGGGGTACGCCGGATGTTCCAGGTGGACGTGGACCGCATTCAGGAGTACCGCAAGTGCATCGAGTGTTTCCTGTGCCAGGACGTCTGCCACGTCATCCGGGACCACGAGGACAACAAGCGCTACTTCGCCGGACCACGCTTCTTTCTCCGCTACGCCGAGATGTCGATGCATCCTCTCAACACCGAGGACGTTCGCACCATGGCCAAGGAAGATGGTGGAATCGGGTTCTGCAACATCACCAAGTGCTGCACCGAGGTATGTCCCGAGTCGATCAAGATCACGGACAACGCGATCATCCCGATGAAGGAGCGGGTGGTGGACCGCCACTACGACCCGATCGCCTGGTTGGGTCGGAAGATCGCGCGACGACACTAGAAGTTATTCCCGTGCCCGCCTACCTCTCGCCGGAGTGGCTGGAGCGCGCCGCCGAGGTGATCCAGGACGACGAGGAGTTGAATGCTGCAGTCCGGGAAGTCGGCCCTGACACTGACGTCACCGTCGTCTACGCGATCCGGGATGCCCCGGCACCTGCCGGCGGCGGGGAAATCACTTACAGCATCACGCTCGGTGCCGCCGGGGTGAGACTCGCATCGCCAGCTCGATCCGGCGATGCGGAATCCACGGTCACCCTCAGCCTCGACTACGCCACCGCTGCTGCCGTGAACCAGGGGGAGCTGGACCCGGCCGTGGCCATGGCTCTCGCCCGGGTACGAGTATCCGGAGCCGCGGGCAAGCTGGTACCGCTCCAGAGCGAGCTCGGTCGTGTACCTGCCGCATTGATGGCGCTCAGGGAGGAAACGAGCTACTAGGCCCGCCTCTTGCCAGAAGGTGGCCCAGCGGTCAGGTGACCAGCGCAGGCTCGGGTATATCTACACCGATGTGACGCAGGAAAGCGAGCTTGGTGCGGATCGCCTCCAACCAGACTCCCAGATCTGCCTCGAAGTGGGAACGGTCCCCGTCTTCGTAGGCGTGCTCCAGCTCGTCAAACGCCGCTGATTCGGCATCGGCCAGCTCCCGGTACCGGGTAAGCACATGGTCGTCGATCACCTCGGTCAGTGCCATGCGGCCCTCCTTCGTGTGACGCGTCGCTAAACGCTCGATGAACCGACTGTACCGCCGCCGGAGCGGCCGTGCACGGTCAGCCTCCCAGCAGGTCCTTAACCGCCTCCCGCTCGGAAAGCAGCTCTTCGGTCGTGGCGGCAATCCGAGAGCGGGCGAAATCGTCGTGGTTCAGCCCTTCGACGATCGACCAGGAGGTCCCGTCGGAGCGCACCGGGAAGCCGAATTGGAGACCTTCCGGAGTTCCATACTCGCCGTGGCTGCACACCGCCAGTGAGGCGCAGTCTCCGGCAGGAGTCGGGTTGACCACCGACCGCACCGAGTCGATTGCAGCGGAAGCGGCCGACGCCGCCGAGGAGGCGCCGCGGGCGGCGATAATGGCAGCACCGCGCTGCTGCACCGCTTTGATGAAGTCACCTTCCAGCCAGGAACGATCATCGATGACCTCGGGAACCGGCTTTCCGCCAATGGCGGCATTGGCGAAGTCGGGGAACTGGGTGGAGGAGTGGTTCCCCCAGATAGCGAGCGAGGTCACCTCGGCAACCGGTACACCTGCCCTCTTGGCGAGCATGGCTCGCCCCCGGTTCTGGTCCAGGCAGGTCATTGCGAACCACCGCTCGTCAGGCACGTCGGGTGCATTGGATCGGGCGATCAGGCAATTCGTGTTGCAGGGATTGCCCACCACCAGCACCCGCACATCGGCCGCCGCGTTTTCGTTGATAGCGCGCCCCTGGGGACCGAAGATGCCACCGTTGATGTTCAAGAGGTCGTTACGTTCCATACCCGCCTTCCGGGGTACCGATCCCACCAGAAGCGCCCAAGAGGTGCCGTCGAAGGCGGTCTTGAGATCGGATGTGGCCACCACATCGGCAAGCAGCGGAAAGGCGCAGTCGTCCAATTCCATCACCACCCCTTCCAGGGCGCCCATTGCGGGCTCGATCTCTAGCAGGCGCAGTACGATCGGCTGGTCAACGCCCAGCATGGCGCCGCTGGCGACCCGGAAAAGGAGCGAGTAGCCGATCTGGCCGGCGGCCCCGGTGATGGTGACGTGGAGGGGAGTCTTGGTGCTCATTCCCCTTGTCTAGCCGGGCGCGATGGGGGGGAGCGAACCGGCCGCGCTGCAATCAACTGCAACCCAGGGCGGCCCGCAGGGTCCGGCATGCCGCTGCCATGCGGGCGGCACTGAGTGCGGTCACACGTCTGCGGAACGCTTCGCGGGGCAGCGTGCGCAGATTGTCGAAACTGACAACAGAGTCGACCGGCATGCCGTCATCCTGACCCAGGAGCAACTCCGACACGAGGTTCCGCCGGGTGCGCGTCAGCGTGGCCACCACGAGATGGCCAATCCGGTCCGCGACCGGATCACGGGTGAGGACCAGGACGGGACGGTCTCCACCTCCGGGAACGGCGGCGAACCAAACCTCACCCCTTCGCATCACGCTCGTCCAGCCACGTTGCCAGGTCCGACCAGTCCTCGGCTGGGCCCCAATCCTCAGCAGCTGCAAGCGCCAGCTCCTCGTCGGTGAGTGGCTGACGCTCATAGGCAGCCGCGTCGTGCTCGCCCGCCAGCCGGGCCAGGTAGGCCGTGAGAGCTTCGCGGAGCAGCGTGGTGCGGTCCACGTGGAGCCGGCGGGCCCACTCATCGACGCGCTGAACCTGGTCGTCTTCCACCCGGAAACTCACCATGATTGTCATACGGCCATGCTAGCTCGTCATACCAGGAGGCCCACCGTTTCAACTGGTGGGCCGCAGGGAGGAGCCGACCTACAGCACGGCGATCGCCCTTTTCTGGATCTACAGCCGCGCCACGATCGCCTCGGCGAACTCGGAGCAGCGGACCTCCTTGGCTCCTTCCATTTGCCGTGCGAAATCGTAGGTGACCACCTTGTCCGCGATGGTGGCCTCCAAGGCGGCAATGATGTCGTCGGCCACCCCGGTCCATCCCAGGTGCTCGAACATCAAGACGCCCGAGAGGATCACTGAACCCGGGTTCACCTTGTCCTGGCCGGCGTACTTGGGAGCCGTCCCGTGAGTGGCTTCGAAGATGCCGTGCCCGCTGACGTAGTTGATGTTGGCTCCCGGGGCGATGCCGATCCCGCCGACCTGGGCGGCCAGCGCGTCCGAGAGGTAGTCGCCGTTCAGGTTGGTGGTGGCGATCACGTCGAACTCGTCGGGCCGAGTCAACACCTGCTGGAGAGTGATGTCGGCGATGTTGTCCTTGACCAGGATCTTGTCTCCCGGCTTGCCATCGCAATCGTCCCATCCCACAGCCACCTCGGAGAACTCCTCGCGGACCAGCTCGTACCCCCACTTGCGAAACGCCCCCTCGGTGAACTTCTGGATGTTCCCCTTGTGGACCATGGTGACCGACTTACGTCCCTTTTCCTGCGCGTAGCGGATCGCCGCGCGGATGAGGCGCTTGGAGTTGGTCTCCGACACCGGCTTGATCCCCAGGCCCGAATCACCCCGGATCTCCCAGCCGAAGGTCTCCCTAAGGAATGCGAGGAGCTTGGCGGCCTCTTGCGTTCCCTCCTCCACCTCGTATCCGGCGTAGACGTCCTCGGTGTTCTCACGGAAGATCACCATGTCGACCTTCTCCGGGTGGCGGACCGGTGAGGGGACTCCGGTGAACCAGCGCACCGGTCGCAGGCAGACATACAGGTCGAGGATCTGACGCAGGGCGACGTTGAGCGATCGGATGCCCCCGCCAACGGGAGTGGTGAGCGGACCCTTGATTCCGATCAGGTACTCGGAAAAGGCGTCGACCGTTTCTTGGGGAAGCCATTCCCCGCACTCATCGAACGCACGCTGGCCAGCCAGCACCTCCTTCCAGGCAATGGTCTTGCCGTGTTTGGCCGCCGCCGCGTCGAAAACGATCTTGGAGGCCGGCCAGATGTCCACACCGGTGCCGTCGCCCTGGATAAAAGGAATGATCGGCGCGTCGGGCACGGTGAGCTCGCCGTTCTCCGACATGGTGATTTTCGCTGGCATGGAGTCTCCTGTCGATGTTCTGTGTTCAACGCGCGCGAGAGCCGAATGCAGACTACCGCCATCAGTGGTCCGGTCATCAAGGTCGCCCCGTTCGGGGTGCCGCCGCCGGCGCCCGACTCCGAACCCGCTCCGGTCGGACCACCGGGCCTCCGGCGACTGGAACTCCGGGCCTGCGGCGACCAGCTATGCGAGACCCGCCAGCCCCAGGTTCTCGTAGATCGCCAATGTCGCCGCCGACATGTTCATCGAGTAGATGTGGAGCCCGGGGGCCCCTTCGTCTAGGAGGCGCTGCCCGAGCTCGCAGGCGATCTCTACTCCTACTTTGGCGACCGAACCCGGATCGTCCGCCACCGCCTCCAGCCGGGACACCACCTCGCCGGGGATCGCCGTCCCTGTCATCTCCGCCATCCGCGCTACCGAGGAGAGGTTTGTGATCGGCATGATCCCGGGCAGGATCGGCTTGTCGACACCCTGGGCGCGGACCTCCTCGACCATCGAAAGGTAGTCCTCGGCCCGGAAGAAGAACTGGGTAATGGCGAAATCGGCTACCGACAGCTTGCCCGCCAGATGGCGACGGTCGGTCTCCAGATCGGGGGACTCGGGATGGCCCTCGGGATGGGCGGCCACCGCCACGCAGAACGATCCGACCGACCGGGCAAGTCCGACCAGGTCAATGGCGTAAGCCAGCTCACCCGAGTCGCCCCTTCCCTGCGACTCCCGCGGAGGGTCGCCCCGCAACGCCAGGATGTTCTCCACCCCCGCATCCCGGTACCGGGTGAGGATGGCGGTAAGTTCGGCCCGGGAGTGCGCAGCGCATACCAGGTGGGCCATTGCGGCCGCAGTGAAGCTCTCATTTAGCTGAACAACCAAGGAATGGGTCCGCTCCCGGGTCGACCCCCCCGCCCCATAGGTGATGGACACAAAAGTTGGGTGGAGCCGGGCGAAATCGGCAAGGGTCGCCACCAGCCGCGCTTCGGCCTCGGGGGTCTTGGGGGGGAACATCTCGATGGAGAAGCACCTCCCCCGGCTGAGCAAATCTGAGATGCGAGCCATCAGCGGTTTGCGGCCCCGGTAGACCTGGTGGAGCCTGCCCCGGTGGACCCGGTCAATGCAGCCTCACCGACCGAAATGCCCGCTGCCCGCTCGGCAGCTAGGACACCGTTGACCAGGAGCATCGCCCGGGTCATCGGTCCCACGCCTCCTAAGCGTGGGGTCACCCATCCGGCCACCTCTGCGACCCGTTCGTCCACGTCTGAAAGCAGGCGTTTCCCCTCCCGCGACACACCGGCCCCCACCACTGCAGAACCCGGCTTGACCATGTCAGCGGTGATCAGACCGGCGCTGCCGGCCGCCGCCACCAGGATGTCCGCTTGGCGAGTGTAGGCGCCGAGGTCGGGAACGCCAGTGTGCACCACGGTGACCGCAGCATTGCAGTGGGGTCTCTTCAGCGCGAGCAACAGTGCGAGAGGTCGCCCGATGGTTAGCCCGCGCCCGACGATCACCACGTGGCGGCCTTCGATGGGGACCCGATTCGCCACCAGAAGCTCGACGATACCGGCCGGGGTACACGGAAGGGGGCCCGTCGCCCCCATGACCAGCTTGCCGAGATTGACCGGGTGGAGTCCGTCGACGTCCTTGGAAGGATCGACCGCAAGGAGCGCCAGTTCCTCGTCGAGGCCACGGGGCAGGGGAAGCTGGATCAGGTAGGCGTGCACCCGAGGGTCGGCATTGAATCGGCTGATCGCCTCCTCCAAATCGTCTTGAGATATGTCTGCCGGAAGGTGCTCGTGCACCGAGTGAATGCCTACTTCTGCACAATCGGCATGCTTCATCGCCACGTAACGCTCGCTCGGACCATCATCGCCCACCAACAGGGTTCCCAGACCCGGCACCATACCCTGTTTGGACAAGACGCGTACCCGCTCTGCAACGTCGGAGCGGATAGCTGCCGCCAGTGCTTCCCCGTCGAGGATCTGCGCGGTCAAAGATGCCTACTTTGCCAACACTTCAGACATCTTCAATGTCTGCTCTACCCATGCTTCAGACATCTTCAATGTCTGAAGTGCCTCTCACCGGTCAGCACCATGGCGATACCATGTTCGTCGGCGGCGGCGATGACCTCCTTGTCACGCACCGACCCACCTGGTTGGATCACCATCCCCACCCCCGACTCCGCCAGGGCGTCCAGGGTGTCCCGGAACGGGAAGAACGCGTCACTGGCGGCGACCGAACCCGGTACCTTCTCGCCCGCCTTGGAGACGGCGATGCGTGCGGACTCCAGGCGGTTCTGCTGGCCGGCACCGATGCCGATGGCCTGGTCGCCGGAAACGATCACGATGGCATTGGAGGTCGTGCGGGCACACACCAACCAGGCAAGGCGCGCGTCACTCCACTGATCCCCGGTCGGTTGGCTGTTGGTCACCACCTTCCACTGGTCGGTGTCCAGGTTGACCGCATCGGGCTCCTGTACCAGGTACCCGGTGTCCAGCCTCCGCAGATCGAGAGCGACCGGACGAGGCGGTCCGGCGGCGAGGATTCGGGTGTTCTTCCGCTTGGCGATGAGAATCTCCAATGCATCCGGCTCGTATTCCGGTGCGACGATCACGTCTGCCTGCGCGGCAGCAGCCATGGCAGTAGCAACCTCGGTGGTCACCGTCCCGGCAAGAGCGACTATTCCCCCGAAAGCCGACACCGTGTCGCAGGCGAAGGCCCGCTCATAGGCAGTCGCCAGGGTGGGTCCAAGCGCCACCCCGCACGGGTTGGCGTGCTTCACGATCACCGCGGCGCTTCGCGTGGGGTCGAGCGATGCGACCTCGTGGACCAGTCGCCACGCAGCCTCGGCGTCGAAAAGATTGAGATAGGACAACCCCATACCCGAATGCTGGACCACCGAGTCCCACCAGGTGGGCAGCTCGGCATTGCGGTAGCGTGCTCCCACTTGGTGGGGGTTCTCCCCGTAGCGGAGATCCTGGGCACGCTCCAGGGTCACGTGAAGCGTCGGCGGGAGCCCGGCGACGTCCTCTGGACTCGGGGACGAAGGAGAGGACGAATCCAACCAGCCCACGATTGCCGCGTCATAGGCAGCGGTGTGGGCGAACGCCTTTCGGGCAAGGCGGCGGCGTGTGGACGCGGATAGCGAACCCGCCGAGCGAAACTCCTCGACGACCACCGGGTAGTCGGCCGGATCGACGACCACTCCCACGTGGTCGTGGTTCTTGGCGGCAGCACGGACCATGGTCGGTCCCCCGATGTCGATCAGCTCGATGCCCGGATCCGAGCGGAACGGGTAGAGGTTGCACACCACCAGGTCGATCAGCTCGATGTCCTGAGCGGCCAGATCGTCCAGGTGCTCTGGCTTGGTCCGATCCGCCAGAATGCCGCCGTGAACGGCCGGGTGCAGGGTCTTGACACGTCCCCCCAGCATCTCGGGAGCTCCGGTCACTTTCTCAACCATTGTGTGAGCAACACCGGCCTCGCCGAGTGCCGCGGAGGTTCCCCCGGAAGAGACGATCTCGAAACCGAGATCGGTGAGACTCCGAGCGAGGTCGACCACTCCCGACTTGTCCCACACCGATACCAGAGCACGCCTCATCGGGGCAGAACCGGGCACGGGATCCGCCCCCGAAGTGGGATGAGATCGAGATCGCGGATCGGACTCGGTAAACGCACCTGGTGCATCGTGCGCACCGGGTGCATCGCGTCGGGAAGGTGGATCAGCGGTGCTCTCTTCGATCCGGAGTGATCCCACCCATCGCGGCTTGGAGAATCCACCCCCAGCCAAGTCCGAGCCGACCTCGGCACCGGCGGAACGCCATTGCGCCTCGAGCCATTGCATGTACGCCAAGTATGTTTGAATCGTTGCAGGATATAGCCTCCGTTCGACCGTCTTGATTCTCTCGTGCAGAGTCTCTTCGGTATCGTGGCGTTCGATGGGCACGACCTCCTGAGCGAGGATGGGCCCTTCGTCGACCTCAACGGTGGCGATGTGGATCGTGCATCCGGTCACTTTAACCTTGGCGGCCAGGGCATCACGTACCGCGTGCCATCCCTTGAAATCGGGGAGCAATGCAGGATGGGTATTGAGAACCCGCTCGGGAAAAGCTTCGTACATCGGCTTCCCCAGGACGGTACCGAACCCGGCCATGGCCACCAATCCGACTCCGTAACGGCGGAGCGCCGCCACCACATTCTCGGTATAAGTGGCCCGATCGAAATCCGGACCAAAGCTCGACCGAGGCACCATCTCCACCGGCACCCCGGCCGTGGAGGCCACCTCGACGGCGCCGCAGGGCCGGTCCACCAGCACGACAGCGACCGGTATCCCCGCTTCCAGGATCGCCGCCAGATTGGACCCTCCTCCCGAAGCCAGCACTGCCACAGTCACGGGCGACCCGGACGGGCTCACCAGTGGTGGCGGACCAGCACGTCGACCGCCATCGACACGAAAAGCAGGGTCAGATAAGTGATCGAGAAGTGAAAAGTTCGCATCGCGGTCGCCGTCGATCGGTCGCGCAACAGGGCAAGGGCGAAGACCATGAACACAGCACCGAGCACAATCGACGCGCCGAGATAGATCCATCCCATATGACCGACCGGGACGAAGACTAGCGACGTGGCCCACAGGGCGGCGGTATACACCACGATCTGGCGCGCAGTAGCCGCGATCGGTTTGACCGCCGGCAGCATCGGAACCTCGGCGGCCCGGTAATCGTCGGAGTATCGCACAGCCAGCGCCCAGAAATGGGGAGGAGTCCACAGGAAGATCACGAAGAAGAGCACCACTGGGGCGAGTGCCAGCCTGCCGGTCACCGCGGACCATCCCACCAGGACCGGGACCGCACCGGCAGCGCCTCCTATCACGATGTTCTGCGTCGAGGTGCGCTTGAGCCAAATGGTATAGACGAAGACGTAGAACAAGGTGGCGCTCACTGCCAGGAGCGCGGAGAGCAGGTTCACCGCCCACCACAGCTCCGCGAAGGCGGCGACCTCCAGGGCGAAGGCGAACACCATCGCCTCGGGAGGCGATACCAGTCCGGTCACCAGTGGCCGCTTGGAGGTACGCCGCATCACCGCGTCGATGTCCCGATCCACCACCATGTTGAAGGCGTTCGCTCCACCGGCTGCCAGAGCGCCGCCGCCGAGAGTCGCCAGCGCAAGGCGCCAGCCGGGCAATCCCCGAGCGGCCACCACCATGGTGGGAAGGGTGGCGACCAGCAGAAGTTCAATGATCCGCGGTTTGGTCAGCGCGACGAAGCCGCCTATCCGGGTTGCCAATCTGCCCGTCCCCGTCGCGGGAGCAGGGTCGGCAGCAACCTGGTCGACGACCGGCGAGGTGAGGTCGAGCGGTCGCTCGGGTCCGGGGGCGCGGGAAACCTGGAGCATGAGCCTCTCTAGTCTATATTTCCCGCTCTTGGCAGCTTCATTTCCCGCTCTTGGCAGCATCGCAGCCGGGGCGCTTGAACCACGGTTGCTCCTCTCGGCGCAACCTCATTACCGCACGTCACACGCCGGCGGCGAGCCGGTAGGCGTCGGCGTGCCCACGGGCACTCGCCTCCCACGTGTGGGCTGCGGCCACTTCCAGACCCCGACGGCGGCGCTGCCCCAAGCTTTCGTCGCCCCGAGCCAGCATGTCGAGGGCACCGGCCAGGCCCTCCACGTCGCCCGGCGCGACCAGGAGTGCCGCGCCGGCAGCGACCTCCTCCATGGCCGAGCCGGTGGTGGTGACCACCGGAGCGGCACAGGCAAGAGCCTCCAGCACCGGTAGCCCGAAGCCCTCCTCCAGGGAGGGGTAGGCGACTGCTGCAGCTTGGCGCAGGAGCGCCGGAACTGCCGCGTCCTCCACGTAGCCCAGCCGGATGATCCGATCCCCGTGGCGGGCCTGACCAACCGCTGCTGCTGCCTCCGCCTCCCCCCATCCGGGGCTCCCCGCGATCACCATGGTCAAAGCCGGATGAGCGGCACACATCTTGTCAAAAGCCCGGACCAGGGTCGGCACATCCTTGCGGGGCTCGATGGTCCCCACGAAAGCGATATAGGGAGGAACGACGCCCAATCGATCGATAACAGTGGCATCCGGGACGCTGCCGGGCTCGTCCGGCGAGAACCGGGAGTGATCCACGCCGTGCGGGATCACCACCACTCGCCCGACCGGTCGGGTAAGGGCGAGAAGCCGCTCGGCGGTGGAAGCACTGACGCATACCAGAACGTCCGCCGACTTGGCAGCCACCCGGATTGCTCGCCGGAAGAAGGGCACCTTGGAACGCTGGTGCCACTCCGGATGATCGAAAAAAGTCACGTCGTGGATGGTTACCACCTTGGGCAGCTCAGCCGATTCCGGCATGGTGTAATGCGGTCCGTGATGAACGGCCACCCCCATCTTCTCGACAATGCTCGGAAGGCGGGCCTGTTCCCAGGCGATCCGGACCGGTCGAGCCGACGGGGCGATGTCGCGCACGCAAGTGCGCGGGCCAATCGCCTGCCATCGGTCAACGTCGCCCGACCGGGATATCAGGGTAAGCGAGAGGCTGGGAAGGGTGCTAAGCGCGCCAACCAGCTCGGTCACGTAGCGGCCCACTCCGCCCGGCTGCATCGGGATGGCGGTGACATCGACACTCACTGCCAGAGGCTGCTCACCCATCCGCCAGCCCCCCGGAACGGATGGCGGCAGCCCTCATCTGCGAGCTAGCCACCGATCGACTCCCACAGAGCGACGTGTCTCCGGGCCGTTTCCAACCAGGTCATCCCGGCCACCCGCCGGCTTCCGGCCTCGATCAGGGAGCGGCGGACCGCCGCATCGGTGGCCACCGCGACCAGTCCCTCGGCGATCTGACCAGTGTCGCGGGGGTCCACTTCGAGCGCTGCACCCCTCGTGCTGGGCACCGGGCTGGCTACGACCGGTATCCCTGCAGCCATCGCCTCGACTGCCGGTAGGCCCCATCCCTCGGTCAGTGGCACGTAGGCAGCCATCCCGGCCCGAGCATAGAGACCAGAGAGCACCTCGGCGGGAACCGGCCCGGTGAAGACCACCCCGGACGGTAGGCAATCCCGACCCTGCTCGCCCCATCCTTCGGGGCCCGCCACCACCAGCCACCACTCGCTCCCCAGGCGCGCCTGCCCGAATGCTGCGATCAACCGTTCCAGGTTCTTGCGGGGCTCCCGGGTTCCGACGCAGATCACGAAAGCACCATTCACACCGAGCTGGTCCAGCAGGGCGTCGGCGCCTTCGACGTCGGGATGGGCCAGATGGTCTACCCCATAGGTGATTACCTCGATGCGGGGAACCCGGCGGGACCGCACGCCAGCTTCCCCGGCTGCGGCCTTTTCGAGGGCGGTAGCGGTCTCATCGCAGGGGACCATGACCAGGGCGGCGGTGTCCAGCACCCGGCGTAGCTGCTTCTCGTGCGAGTC
>JAKAWH010000032.1 GCA_021817065.1 Actinomycetes bacterium | reverse complement strand
CGGCTTCACACCAGAAATCGAGGGGTCTGTCTTCATCGGGGGGTCAGTTCCATCCACGACCACATTGAGCGGATTTCTTCCGTCGTCACGGTGAGCTTTCCCTGGGTGATACTCGACGAGACCCCGCGCGAGACTCGGACCGCGGCGTCCCCGACTCCGTAAGCCTTGGTTACCCCTCCAAGGCGAGGACGGCTACCACACCGCCACGTCCACGTTGTCCAGCATCGAACGATCTGCACTCAAGAGGGTCGCTCCCGCGGTCAACGCCTGTGCGGCGATTAGGCGATCAAACGGGTCTCGGGTCCAGTAAAGACGGTGAGCCGTTGTTACGACATCGTGAAAGGAAGACCCGTCGATCCCCAAACCCAATTCGTCGGTGAGAGCCTCTACGATGGTTGCTGCGTCCACGGTCAAGCGCCCGATCTCCTTCAGGTAGGTGAGTTCCAGGATCGCCATCGGCGAGACAGAGATCTCGACTTCCGGCTGGCCGAGAATCCCGGCAGCCCGATCGCTCAGAAGGTCGAGCCGCGGTAAGTACAGCCAGACGAGAAGATGGGTGTCAAGGTGGACCCCTGCCACCTCACACCAGTCCCATCACGGCTTCCACTCGGCCGACCAATCGGTATGCACCAGATCGGAAGGGTCGCCAACCACCGCGCCAGGATGTTTGCTCAGGGAGCCAAGGCGTAGAACCGGCTCGACCGGCACGATCTTGAGCCGGCGACCCGAGCGCTCGATCTCCAGCGGCCTGCCGGTCTCCAGGATCTGATCAAGGATCCTGTAGATGTCGGCCCGGAGGCGTGAGGCACTGATTGGCACGTACGTACGTTATCACTTAATCGGTACGTACGTATGGGCCGGAACTCCTCGGCCCCTCAACCGACCAGCAGCACGAGACCCACCACTCCGGCGAAGGCCACCACCGTCCAGCGCAGCAGTGCATCCGGGATTCGACGGGCCACCGTCGACCCGAGCCACCCCCCCACCAAGGAAGCGGGGGCCATCACCGCCACCGCGCTCCAGGCCACCGAAGCGGCGAATGCGAACACGATTCCCGCCAGGACGTTGCCGGTGAAGGTGAGCACGGAGCGGAGCGCATTGAGTCGCTGAAGCGAATCGGCCACGGTGGCGCCGAGGGTGGCCAGCAGAATGACGCTCACCCCCGCCCCGAAGTATCCTGCGTAGGCTCCGCACGCGGCCATCGCCACCAGGAGGGGAACGGTGTGCTCGCGGGGAGCCGCGACAAGTCCTGCCGCTTCGCCGACGACCTTTCTGGCCGAGCGGCGGCTGGCAACCCACGAGGCAATCCGCTTCTGGCCTGCCATGAGGCACGCCGACACGAGAATCAGGTACGGCACCACCTTTCGGAAATCCGACGCCGGGAAGGCGAGCAGCGCCGCCGTTCCGCCCGCGGATCCCACTACCGTGGCGGCCCCGAATGCTGCCATCCTCGCCTTCTGCCCTGACAATTCCCGGCGATAGCCGATGGCATTGCCGACGTAACCGGGAATGATCGACAAGGTGTTGGTCACGTTGGCGGTGAGAGCGCCATAGCCTGCGGCCATCAGCGCGGGGAAAGAGATCAGCGACCCGGTTCCCACAACTCCGTTCACGAAGCCCGCAAGGAGTCCTGCACCGGCCAGGAACCCGGCGTGGGCAGCGGTCATGGAGGGAAAAGGTAGCCGCGCTGCCCGTCATCACCGGTATAGCGTGGCGGCATGCCTCCGGAAAAGCCCCACTGGGCCCACCTTTTCAGCGAAGTGGTCACGTCGGGGTTGTGCACCGGCTGCGCAGCGTGCGTCATTGTCTGCCCCTACGACGTCCTCGACTACGACAGCAAGAACGGTGCCTACAAGCCCTTCCACGTCGCCGAGGACGGCGGCGTGGACAATTGCACCCATGGCGAGCGGGGTTGCACCTTGTGCACGCGGGCCTGCCCGCGATTCCGCGACTGGGAACCCGAAGTGGACACCTATCTCTTCGGCCGCACCCGTTTCGCCGACGAAGTGGCCGGGGTGACCGGAGACGTCCTTCTGGCCCGCGCCAGCGATCCCATCCTGGCCGAGCACGGTCAAGATGGTGGGGTGGTGTCCGCATTGCTGGTGTGGGCACTGGAGCACGACGTAATCGATGCCGCACTGGTTTCCTATCTGAGCGGCGACGCGTCCGGGTGGCGCGCGGTTCCGGGAGTGGCCCGGAACCGCAGCGACGTGCTGGCCTCCGCGGGCAGCCGGTACACCTACTCGGCCAACACGCTCGCCTATCCTTCAGCGATCGAGTCGGGAGCAGAGAGGATCGCTCTGGTCGGGATGAGCTGCCAGGCATCCGCGCCCCCGGTGATGGCTGCCCGCAAGGCCGGCAAGGTGGCCCGCCGTTTCGCCCTGAACATCGGGCTCCTGTGCTCGAAATCCTTTGACGACGCCATCTTCGAAGAGCTCTTCCGCGACAAGTACGGCATCGACCGTGCCGACATCGTGAAGATGAACATCAAGGGGGTGTTCCAGCTGTGGACCCGTGACGGCGGCTACCACGAGATTCCGCTCAAGGAGTGCAAGACCTGGACTCGCGAAGGCTGCTTGCACTGCCCCGACTTCGCTGCCGAGCACGCCGACATCTCCACCGGCGGGATCGGTGCCTTCGACGACTGGACCCTGTGCCTGGTACGTACCGATCGCGGTAGGGAGGTGATCGAGGCAATGGTGGCCGACGGCACGCTCACCACCCGTCCGGCCGACGACGATCCGGGTGCCGTCGAACTCCTGCGCAAGCTGGCCCGGGTAAGCCGGAAGCGATGGCCAGAATCGGCACCGCAGGCACCTCGCCTGCTCCCGGTGGTGCCGTAAGCGCCCCGCTCGGAGAACCCTGAGGAGACTCTACGCGTGGAGCCCGAAAGGGCTCTGCGACTCAGTCGTCCCGACGCCGGACGATCTTCTTCTTCACCGCCCCTGGAGGCCACTGGTAGGTCCGCTCCGGCTTGATCGTCTCGTCGGTGTAGTAGGTGTCCCGGAAGGAGCAGTTCTCCAAGATTGCCTCGAACAGGTTGGCGCCTCCCAGATTGGTCCGGTGGAGAATCGCCTTGCCAAGGAAAGCCTTGCGGAAGAACGCCATGGGGAAGTCCGCCTCGGAAAGGATCGCCTCGGTGAGGTCGGCTTCCTGGAAGCGAGCTCCGCGGCAATTGGCGCCGGATAGATCGGCGCCGGTGAGGTTGGCCCGGGAAAGGTCGGCCCGAACCAGGGAAGCGCCGGTGAGGTTGGCATAGCTCAGGTCGGCTTCCTTGAAATTGACCCGGGTTAGATCGGCACCGTACAGGTCGACACCCCGGAGGCTGGCGCGATACAGATTGGCCTTCTCGATCCGGATCTTGCGCATGTTTGCATTGGAGAAATCGGACTCCGGGCAAGCCATGTTGCCTATTTCCACATAGGAAAGGTTGGCGTCACGAAGATCGGAGCGGGGCACGAAACTCTTAGGGGTATAGGGGGTGCCGTTCCGGTCCACGCCGTAGGGAGTCTCGGGCGTGCGGCCCGGATTGCCCATCTCTGCCCCGCGAGGACCCGACCGCACGACGTTGTGGATGTGGCGGGCGTGCTTGGCGACTTCCTTCCGCTTCTTCTTCTTGGGGACCAGCGGTTTGTCCACCACCCGCTCCGGATCGCGCCGTATCGGCTCGACGGGACCTTCCCCTGCGGTCTTCATCGCCTCTTCCATCGGGGACTTCGCAGGCGCAGGTCGGTTCGCGCTCTGCCCCGGGCGCGATTGAATCCCCGTTCCCGGCCGCGCTATCCCTGCGCGTGGCGCCCTAGGAGGTTGTCTCGCCCCGGACTTGGCGGTGCCGCGGTGCGGGCCTTGGCCATATTGCCTCCGAGGATCGGATTTCTTGCCGAACAAAACCACTCTCACTCGCCCCCAGTTGCAGCATCGTGCCGCGGATTGCAGGAAACGTCGTCCGGACTCGAAGAGTTCCGGCTACTGAAATTATACCGGAAATTTATGCAAATGGGTGCGAAATATGTTAGATCCGGCACTATGCGCGTGAGGCCGTGGAATCACGGAGCGGCCTCATAAGCGACGGTGTCACCGCATTCCCCGCTACAGAGCGCGATCGGCGTCAGTGCAGAGTGACGAGGTCTCGCGCCCGGGTGAACACCGCATCGAAATCCCTTTCTGTCAGGCGCCCGGTGAAGGTGTTCTGCTGGCTTGGGTGGAAGGAACATAGGATCGTAACCCCGGAGGGAGCGATGACCTCCACCATGTGCCCGAACCGCGGAGCCGGTCGGACCTCCAGCTCCCGAGCGACTACCTGGTACGCAAATCCGCCCAGAGCCACCACCACCCGTACATCGGTCAGCCCCACCATCTCGCGCCGGAGAAACGGGAGGCAGGTGTCTCGCTCCACCGGGGTCGGCTTGTTGCCGGGTGGGGCGCATTTCACCGCCGCGGTGACATAGGCCCCCCGGAGCTCCAATCCGTCGTCTCTCGCGATGCTCTCCGGCCGGTTCGCGAAGCCCGCCCGGTGGAGAGCCCGGAAGAGCCAGTCCCCGGAACGGTCGCCGGTGAACACCCGTCCGGTTCGATTCCCCCCGTGCGCGGCGGGAGCAAGACCGACGATGAGTACGGTCGCCCGCGGGTCGCCGAAACCCGGGACCGGTCGGCCCCAGTAGATTTCGTCACGATGTGCCGCCTTCTTCTCGGAAGCCACCTGGCCCCGCCACGAGACCAGACGTGGGCACAACGAACAGGACGACACCTCTGATGCGATCACAGAAAATAGTGAACCGCGGGAAGGGCTCATCGCTGGCTCTCCTTTTCGAGGTGGGTGACCGCTGACCGAATCCATCGACCGGCACGATAGCGTGGCTGTGAAGTGACTTCTCCCCGAAAGCCCGCACCCACCGTGGTGATCTTCGTGCGTCATGGCGCCACACCGACAACCGGCAAGGTCCTGCCCGGGCGAGCCCGGGGACTCCATCTCTCAGAGGAAGGTGTCGCACAGGCCGAACGAACCGCCGCCGCCCTCGCTGCAGCCTGCAAGGTAACGTCCGCCAAGGGGCGACCCAAACCTCCCCACATCACCGCGGTGTACTGCTCCCCCATGGAGCGTGCGCGGGAGACTGCCGCTCCCATCGGACGTGCGCTCGGCCTCACGGTGATCGTCGAACGGGGTCTGGTCGAATGCGACTTCGGGGAATGGACCGGTAGGGATCTCGCCTCGCTCACCCGAATGGCCGAGTGGAATCAGGTCCAGGAAGATCCCAGCGGCTTCCGTTTCCCTGGGGGGGAATCCTTCGCAGGTATGCAGGCCCGGGTGCTCGACACCGTGGCGACCCTCCGTGCGCGCCACCCCGGCGAGATCGTGGTGGCGGTCTCCCATGCCGATCCAATCAAGGTGGCGCTCGCTGATGCTCTCGGTGCCCACCTCCGCTCCATGCAGAAACTCTGGGTCTCCACCTCGTCGATTTCCGTCGTTTCGTATACCCCGACCGGCCCCACCGTTCTCGCCGTCAACGCTCTGGGTGATTTGCATGCCTTGGGGAACCCACGGTGAGCCCTAACTTCCGCGATCTGGACGACATCGTAGGGATCACGGTCGGTACGGTCGGCGAGGTCGGCAAGCGTACTTTCCTCATGCAGGTGCGCGTACCGGGTGAGACGGTAACCGTGAAGCTGGAGAAGCAACAGGTGGCGGCCCTCGCCGAGATGCTGGGGGATATGCTCTCCGCTCTTCCCCGGCCCGGCCACCTACCCGACGATCTCGCCCTGGCTGAACCGTCGGAACCTGCCTGGGTGGTGGGGACCATCGGGCTCCACTACGACCGGGCCGCCGACAAGATCCTGCTCCAGGTGGAAGAGCTGGCCGGTGAAGGCGGTGAGGCGAATTCCGTGGTCCGGGTGATGTGCACCCGGGAGCAGGCGGCCGCATTGGCCATTCACGGCGCCGAGCTAGTCGCCTCCGGGCGACCGCCCTGCCCGATCTGCGGACTGCCCCTCGACCCAGGAGGCCATAACTGCCCCCGGACCAACGGGCACGCTCCCTTCGCTCTGTGAACACCGAGGCCCTGGGGCTTCTCACCACCGGCTCTGTCACCGTGCTCGGCCGCCTTCCCCACAGCTCGAACTACACATTTCTTGTGCTGGTCTCCCCGCGGGACGGGGGGGCGGACGCAGTACCTTCCGAGAACGGGTCCCCGCCGTTCGTCCCTCCGACCAGCCTGGATGCAACTCTTTTCGCGGAAGCAGAACCCGGCTGCCAGGTTGCGGTCTACAAGCCCGGAGACGGCGAACGTCCTCTGTGGGACTTTCCCGGCGGCCTCTACAAACGGGAGATCGCCTCCTATCGCCTATCTTCGGCGCTGGGATGGGACATCGTTCCCGAAACGGTTGCGCGCGACGACGCCCCGCTTGGCCCCGGTTCACTCCAGCGCTTCGTGGACGCCGATTTCGAGACCCACTACTTCCACCTGGCCGAAGAGGAACGCTTTCACGATGCTCTGGTGACCGTGGCAGTGTTCGACGTGCTGGTCAACAACACCGATCGCAAAGCGGGTCATCTCCTGCTCGACGCCGACGAGCGGATCTGGGCGATCGACAACGGATTGGCTTTCCATGAAGAGTCCAAGCTGCGCACGGTGATCTGGGATTTCGCCGGCGAGCCGATCCCCGACCACCTGATCGCCAGTATCGCTTCCGTCGCCGAGGGTGACGGCACGCTCCTTGATCCGCTTGTTCCTTATCTCGATGCGAGTGAGATTGCCGCGCTGGGCGGGCGGGCACGATCCCTGCTCCGAACAGGCCGCATGCCGTCCATCCAGCCGGGTGAACGTCCCTATCCTTGGCCGATCATTTGATTGCTTCCTACCGACCGCTTGGCGCCCCGCTCATCCCCCGAGTCTTGAAGAGGCCGGCGAAGACCAGGTACACGGCCCGCGACATGTCCAGGCGGCGTGGATTGCGGCGCACCTTGAGCTGGGGCAGAAGGTCCGGCCCGCGCACGATGGGCCCTGCAACCAGGTCCGGGAAGAAGGGGATTCCCGCCAGCACAGGCGCTGTCCCGACAGGTGGCCTTAGCGGTTCTTCAATGCGTCGATGAGAGCAGGTAGTACCTTGTGAACGTCGCCCACGATGCCCAAGTCGGCGATCGAGAAGATCGGCGCGTCCTTGTCCTTGTTCACCGCGATGATGTTCTTGGACCCCTTCATGCCGACCATGTGCTGAGTAGCCCCGGAAATGCCGCAGGCGATGTAGACGGCGGGTTTGACCGTCTTGCCCGTCTGCCCGACCTGGTAGGAGTAAGGGACCCACCCAGCGTCGACGATGGCACGGCTGGCGCCGGGGGCGCCACCCAGCATCTTGGCCAGCTCCTCGACCATCGCGTACTTGTCGGCCTGGCCGAGACCCCGGCCGCCCGACACGACAACCGGTGCCTCGTCGAGCTTCGGGCCCGAGCGCTCCTCGACGTGCCGATTGACCACAGTCGCGGCACCTGTCCGGCCCAGATCGGGAACCGGGATCGACTCGACCTCACAAGGCGCGCCCGCGGGGCTCTCCTCTGCGGCGAAAGTCTTGGCCCGCACCACGAAAATCCAGGGCTTAGCACCGGTGAACGTCGAGGTGACAACTTTCGCGCCACCGAAGAGGGCATGACTCGCCACGATGCCGTCCCCGGCAGCTTCCAGGCCGACACAGTTGGTAATCACCCCGTGTCCGATCTTCGCCGACAGCCGGGCCGCTATGTCACGCCCGTCGTAGGACGCTCCAAAAAGTATCGCGTCGGGAACGTTGCCTCCGCCGATCAGCCCGGCGATGGCGGCGCCAACCGGCGCTCCCGGCAACCCCGAACCGATGTCACCGGCATCGTACACCTTCGTTGCACCTGCGGCGCCCAGAGCAGGGGCGGCGGCGGCTACGTCGGGCCCCCACGCAACCGCTTCGATCGATCCCGCTCCGAGCGACTTCGCTCCAGCCAGTAGCTCAAGAGCCATCCCGGTGGGAGCTCCCGCGGCGATCTCAGCCAGTACCCACACTTTTCCTAAAGCCATGACAGCGTCCTCTCGTTCCTAGCGCCCTCAGACGATCTTCAATTGCTCGAGGTAGGCGACGATCTTGGCAAACCCCTCGCCGTCGTCCTCGACGATTTCACCCGCGCCCCGTTCCTCGGCGTCGGCAACCTCGATCACGCGCTGGCCGGCGCCGGCTGCACCAACCTGGTCGGGACTGAGCCCGAGACCCGCCACGTCGAGCTGGTCGACCGGCTTCGACTTGGCCGCCATGATCCCCTTGAAGGACGGGTAGCGAGGTTCCACGACGCCGGCGGTCACGGTGACCAGCGCCGGCAACGGGCAGATCACCTCGTCATATCCGGCCTCTGTTTGCCGCTCGACCTTGACGTTGCCACCCTCGACTTCCACCTTCTTGGCAAAAGTCACCGCCGGTAGTCCAAGCAGCTCGGCGACCTGGACCGGGGTGGTGCCGGTGTACCCGTCGGTCGATTCGGTAGCTGCAAGAACCAGGTCGGGCGAAGCCCGCTTGATTGCCTCGGCGAGCACCCGGGCGGTGCCCAGGGCGTCCGATCCGGCCAGCTTCTCGTCGGAGACGAGGATCGCCCTGGATGCGCCCATCGCCAGAGCAGTCCGCAACCCGCTCACCTCCCCGTTCGGGGCCATCGACACCAGGGTGACCTCACCTCCTCCCGCCTGTTCGGCCAGCCGCAGGGCGATCTCTACCCCGTAGGCATCCGAGTCATCGAGGATCAGTTTTCCAGTACGGACCAGGTTGTTGGTACCCGGATCGAGCTCGCCGGGGGCGGCCGGGTCCGGGATCTGCTTAACGCACACCGCGACGTTCATGCGAAGCATTGTTCCCGACGACGGCGCTCCGCAGCAATTCCACTCCCGATTCCGCCACCCAACGTGGGCGCGTTTAGGCAGGTGCAGGGGTTTTCATGGGGTTTTTCGGAATTTGTCCTTGCAACTTTTCGGATTTGCGTTTACCCTCAGTTACCGGCGGTGCAATACGGAGTTAATCAACCCGGCAGTGTGCTTGCACCGCTTGTGAAAATATTCACAAGATTTCAGAAGAAAATATTGGACATGACCGGGCCCAACACCCGAAGGCACCGGTCCCCCGACAACCGGAAGGGTGGGGAGGCATCGTGGCCTTGATGTGGAATCGTACTGTGGAATGGGATTCGGACGATTGGCGCGACACAGCATCGTGCCGCGACACCGACCCGGACCTTTTCTTTCCAATCGGCACGACCGGCCAGGCGCTGGAGCAGATTGCCGCCGCCAAGGGGGTCTGCATGGAGTGTCCTGCCAAGGATCCCTGCTTGGAGTTCGCCCTGGCCACCAACCAGGAGTCGGGCATCTGGGGAGGAAGCTCCGAGGAAGAGCGCCGTAAGCTCCGGAAGGAGTGGCTCGCTCGCCAGCGACGGGCCTCCTAACCGCTTCTCGCTTCTCAGTGCCCTTCGAGGGGCACCCACAGAGTGACCGCGGTCCCCGCTACCGTACCCGGGACCGGCGACGCCATCGAGATCTCTCCCCGCATCTGGGTGGTGATCAGGTCGCGGACGATTGACAGGCCCAACGATCCGGTCGCGTCGATCGAGAAGCCCGCCGGTAAACCGGCACCGTTGTCCTCAACAGCCACCTGCACGTTATGCGTGTCGTTGCGAAGCCGGAGCACCACCGTCGCCCCCGCCTCGGGGAGACCCTCGCCAAAAGCGTGCTCCACCGCGTTCTGGAGCAGCTCGGCGATCACCAGTGCAAGGGGCGTCGCGACGTCGGCCGGGAGGATGCCCGCATCTCCGTCCACCGTGATGGCGACTTCCTCACCGCCGGGAGCCGCCTCCCCCGCCATCGCGACCAGCAGGGCGACCACCTCGTTGAAGGGCACCTGGTCGCCCGCTTCCTGGGCGAGGATCTCGTGCACCACGGCGATCGACCTGACCCGTCGTTCCGCCTCGCGCAGCGCCCCTCTGCCTTGGTTGTCACCGAGCCGCCGTGCCTGCAACCGAAGAAGGGATGAAATGGTCTGGAGATTGTTCTTCACCCGGTGATGGATCTCACGGATGGTCGCCTCCTTGGAGAGCAGCATGCGGTCCCGATGCCGAAGGTCGGATACGTCCCGCAAGAGGAGGACCGCACCACTGGGCACCCCATACTCCAAGAGAGGGATGGCTCGGAAGACGATGGTCACACCCGGAGTCTTCTCGACTTCCTCGACAACCGGGCGCGAAACCAGGAAAGAGTCCAGGATGCTGACCGCCTCGGGCACCAGTTCGTCGATGCGCAATCCGTGAACGTTGCCGAGGACTCCGACCCGGTGGAGCGCGTTGACCGCATTGGGCGACGCGAAAGTCACCCGACCCCACTTGTCGAGCAGAATCAGGCCATCGCCCACCCGCGGGGCATAATCGACATAGGGCTCCTCTGCGGGAAAAGGAAAGCTCCCCTCGAGGATCATCCGCGCGAAACGCTCGAACAGCTCCACGTATACCCGTTCCAGCTCACCCCACTTCCGGCCGACCCCCAGGGGCGACTCCCGGGAGAGGATTGCGATCATCGATCCGGCGAATCGCACCGGTATGCACTGGATGCGGGCTCTCTCCCCGCCGTCGGCCACCGCGAACTCCCCGTCAACCATCTGGCCCAGTTTCCAGGAGCGCACAACCAGATCGCGTGACGTCGAATCGACCATCTTCCCCACCTGGTCGGTCCGGTGAAGTGTCCGGTTGGTAGTCGGCCGCATCTGGCCGACTACCACGAAACGATCCTCTTCGCCCGCAACTGGGACGAGAAGGATCAGGTCGGAAAAGCACAAGTCCGAGAGCATCCCCCAGCCGGCGATCAGGCGCTGGAGATGGTCGATCGCATCGTCCGACAGGTCGGTGCGCTGGCGGATGATCGCCTGGGGCGCTCCCGGAATGGCCGTCACAACACGACCGGGTAAGGCGTACGCTCCCGGAAGCCGGTGAGTTCGACCACCCCGGCACCGCTCAGGATCGCACGCAGGTCGACCGAGCGTTGCCCCACATTGCTCACCCCATGGGAATCGGACGCGGTGGTGAGCCCGACGCCCTGCCTCACCAGTCTCTCCAGGAGGGCCGGAGCCGGGTACTGCTCCCCCACAGGCTTGCGCCAGCCTGCCGAGGAGAGCTCGGCTGCCATCCCGCTCGCTGCCGCAGCACTGGCCATCCGGTCATAGAACTCTTCGGGTACCCGCGGATAGCGCCCGCAGATCTTCACCAGGTCCGGGTGGGCCAGTACGTCGCATGCGCCACTCGACGCCAGTTCCTCCAGCGCCTCGGTATATGCGTCCCACACCACTTCGATGTCGCGGCGATCCCACTCGGCCATCACCACCTGCGAATCCAGGTCGTCGAACCCCCATGCCCCGATCCAGTGGACCGATCCCAGCAGCACGTCGAAGGGGTATCCGTCCAGGAGGGCCGCCACCTTGTCCATCCGCCCACGATAGTAATCGACTTCGAGTCCGAGGATCACCGGGAGTCCTGCCTGCTTGGCGGCAACCACGGTATCGACATAGCAATCCAGATCGGCATGGGCATGCGCGTCCCAATAGGCCGCCATCTCTCGGGCGAGATCGCCGTCGGGATCTTCCTCCCAGAATCCGCGGCAGATCGCATCTGCCTGACCGAAGCGAAACAGGTGCTCGGTGAGAGCGATCTCCACCACACCATGGGCCTCCGCTGCCGCGCAGAATTCGGCCAGTTGTTCGACGGTAGGTTGGCGATCTCGCTCGCCGTGGGGCCAGAGGTGCAGGTGGTAGTCAAGCACGGCGGCTCCGTTCTCGGGATGGCCGATATTCGCCATCGCTGGGCGCGAGCCTAGCGTACCCCGCCTCTCGAAAGTCCGAGCCGGGTGGGTCAGCCACGCTCGACGCCGCCGTGAATTCCCTATTGCCGAGTCGCGGGACGCCCCCGGTAGGATGCGACGATGACTCGAACCGGCCGCTTTTCCCTCCCCGGACTGGTCGGGGTGTGCGCGGCCCTGCTCCCTCCCGAGCACGGGGGCCCCGATCCTGCCGTTCTCTCCCGCCAGGTCGAAGAGTACGTCTCCCTCCTTCCAGCGCCTGCCCGCCACGCCCTGCGCACCGCGGTGGGCACCGTCGCCGCCTTCGGCTTGGGCCATCTCAGCACCGCCCCTCCCTCGAACCGGCAGCGCTCCCTCGACCGAGCGACGCGGGCCGGAGCAACCCAGGCGATCGATGCCATCAAGGCGGTGGTTCTCCTGGTGTCCGGGGCCAACACCTTCGCCGACGATATCTTGGAGCGATCCAACCGTGAGGAACCGGCCCGTCCCGACGCCACGATGGAGGTAGTGCCCTCCTCGGACTGGCCCTCCACCGTGTACTCCGACGCGGTGGTGATCGGATCCGGCGCCGGTGGGGCGATGGCCGCCCGCACCCTGGCCCGTTCAGGCATGCGGGTAGTGGTGATCGAAGAGGGACGACGCTTCACGGTTGCGGAGATGCGGAGCACCCGACCCCTGGATCGTTGGGCGAGCATGTACCGGGACGCGGGTGCTACGGCGGCTCTTGGTGTGCCCCCGGTCATCCTGCCCATCGGGCGCGCCGTGGGCGGCACCACCCTGGTCAACTCGGGAACCTGCTACCGGCCGCCCACCAAGGTGATGCAGCGGTGGCGCGACGAGTCGGGTCTCTTCCTGGCCGATCCGGAACGACTCGGTCCCTATCTCGACGACGTGTGGAAGACCCTGGAGGTTGGCGCCGTCCCGGAGCGTGTGATGGGCGTCAATGGTGCCACTGCTCTGGCGGGAGCATCCGAATTGGGGTGGAAGTCAGGTCCTCTCATGCGCAATGCCCCCGGGTGTGGTGGCTGCTGCCAGTGCGCCATCGGGTGCCCACGCAATGCCAAGTTCGGCGTCCATCTGAATGCTCTCCCCCAGGCCTGGGAGGCCGGGGCTCGTATCGTAAGCAATGCACGGGTCCTAAAGATCCTCCACGAAGGGGACCGCGCCGTTGGAGTGCGCGCGCGCCGGCCCAACGACACGACCCTCGAGATATTGGCTCCCGTGGTGGTTGTCGCCGCCGGGGCCACCGAGACACCCCCCCTCCTGCGCCGCAGCGGGCTCGGCGGTCATCCAGGGCTCGGCCGCCACCTGGCTCTGCACCCGGCGGTGGCCACCGCCGGCCGCTTCGACCAGCCCATCACCCCATGGAAGGGAGTGCTCCAGAGCGCTTCGGTCGATGAGTTCCACGAGACCGACGGGATCCTGATCGAAGCAACCTCCACGCCACCGGGGATGGGATCGATGGCCTTGCCGGGCACCGGTGCCGAGCTGGTTCGCCGGATCGCGGAGGCGGACCACCTGTGCTCGCTCGGAGCCATGATCGGCGACGAAGGCTCGGGCCGCGTCTGGGGATCGCGCCGCACGGTGATCAGCTACGCGCTGACCCCCCAGGACGGGAAGCGCCTCCTCAAGGCGATCTGGGCGATGGGAAAGGTCCTCTTCTCCGCCGGAGCTTCCGAGGTGGTCACCGGGATACCCGGTTCAATGGTGGTGAGCACCGTCGAACAGCTCGAGACCGCAATCGGAAGGGCGCGCTGGCGGTCTCTCCACGTGGCGGCTTTTCACCCGACCGGGACTGCCGGGGCGGGTTCCGACCCGGAGCGGTATCCGGTGGAACCAACCGGGCGGCTGCGCGGTACCCGCGGGGTGTGGGTGGCAGATGCTTCCATCCTCCCCTCCTGCCCGGAGGTCAACCCGCAGGTATCGATCATGGCTCTGGCACAGGCGGTGGCCGACCAGATCGGCGAAGTGGCGTAACGGGTCTTCCGGGTCCTGTCGCTCAGTGCGGGATCGTCGTGTGTTTGATCTCGTTGATCTCCGGCCTTCCCACTATCGTCTCCACGATACCGTCGATCGTTCTACGAGCTAACGCCGCGTCTCCATCAGGACGGGTCATGATGCGCACGAATGCCGCGCCGGAACCGACGATGAAGGTGGGGACACCGAACACAGAGTGCTCGGCCACTGCCGCTTCGTGGGACGCGCGGAATTCCTTACGAGGTGAACCAGAGTCCACCTCCGAAAAGATCGCGCGCACGTCCAGGTCATTCTCGGCGAGGACGTCAGCGAGCACATCCCGCTCACGAATGTCGTTTCCCTTGTCATGGCGGCAACCAAAGAGTGCGAGGTGCACGTCGAGGAACTTGTCGGGGTAGAGATTCCGGACAGCGATGCCGACTTCGATAGCGAGGAGGTCGCGGGCCTTTTCCGGGTCGTCCCAGACCGCACGTCCACCCTCTTCGACGTGTACCTGTGACAGCGAGAAGGGGACAAACTCCACCTCGTAGGGAGCGCCCCCCTTCACGGCAGTCACGACGTGCTCGTTGGCGTTCCGGGCAAAAGGACACCGGTAATCCCAGGTGATGGCGAAACGGGTCATGATCCGTGCAACGCACGGAAGGCGAAGGTGATTCCAGGATGCGGCGGAATATCTACGCTTGCACAACGAATCGCCTCAAGGAGAGCCAATCGACTGCCGATGTTCTGTTTGTAACCGATGCACGAGCATCCCGACAGGAACCAAGGGAAGCACGGCAACGCCGGAGACGCGGCCGGCGGGAAGATTGACATCCAGTTCATCCTGTAACCGAGGGTTTGCTCGCTAAGCTATTGATTGACGAGTCAATTTCTAAGGAGGGGAGGGTACCCCTCCAGGAGAAAGGCTCGGCGAGCATCACGATCGCTGTTGGAGGGGGACAAAGCAGAGCAGGGCCCGTCACGGAGAGTGGTGTCCAAAGCCGAGGGCCCTGCTGCTGCTCCCGCCAAGGCGGGTCCCGCCGTCGATTTCGCTTCTACCAATGCCCGATACTCGGATCGGTTGCTTTTCGGCTCCCTCCCCCTTGCGGAGTTCTTCACTCGCGCGTCTGAGGCCCATTTGGCCCCGCCACGGGTCCCGCTGCAACAATTGGCAGGTAACCGTACCCGGAATGGAGGGAAACCCGTGGCTCAAACGATCGATTGCCGCAACCCCGCCACCGGGGAGTTGCTCGATACCGTCCCCGACCAGGACGCCGGCGAGGTCGCCGAGGCGATCGCCCGAGCACGGAGCGCCTCCCGGCACTGGGCGAGCCTTTCCATCGCCCAGCGGTGCGCCCACATGCGACGGGTGCGCGAGGCGATGCTCGACCGCATCGACGAAATCGTCGAGACCATCTGCTCCGAGACAGGCAAGCCGGCCACCGAAGCTCTCGTCAATGAGGTACTCGTCGCTGCCGAGACCATCGAGTTCTACTTGCACGAGACACCTCGTGCCCTGGGACGCCAACGGGTATCAACCGGGATCCTCAAGACCAAGCGCGCGTGGAAGACCTATAGCCCTCTGGGAGTGGTCGGGGTTATCAGCCCGTGGAACTACCCCTTCACCTTGACCATGACTCCGGTGATGACCGCCCTCTTCGCCGGCAACACGGTGGTTCTGAAACCGAGCGAGGTCACCCCCTTGGTCGGCCTCAAAGTCGGCGATATCGTGGCCGCGGCCGGATTGCCAGATATCGTCAAGGTGGTGACGGGATCCGGTCGCACCGGCCAGGCACTGGTGGAAGGCGGCGTCGACGGCGTCGCATTCACCGGGTCGGTAGCGACAGGGCGAAAGGTTGCTGTCGCCGCTGCCGAACGGCTCATCCCATGCCTCCTGGAACTGGGGGGCAAAGATCCCATGATCGTCTGCGAGGACGCCGATCTGGATCGCGCGGCCAATGCCGCAGTGTGGGGCGCGTTCACCAATGCAGGCCAGACCTGTATATCCGTCGAACGCGTCTACGTGTCCGGAAAGGTCTACGACGCATTCCTCGACAAGGTGCTCGCTCGGACGGCCCGTCTGGAACTCGGACGTGACGTCGGATCGATGACTTTTCCTCCTCAGATCGAGAAGGTGGAAGCCCATGTCGCAGACGCGGTCGCCAAGGGAGCGAAAGTGCTTACCGGCGGACGGAGATCGGAGGCCACTGCTTCGACCCAACCCAATCTCTACTACGAACCGACCGTCCTGGTCGAGGTCGACCACACTATGGACATCATGCGGGAGGAGACCTTCGGGCCGGTGCTTCCGATCATGCGGGTCTCCTCGGACGACGAAGCGCTCACCCTGGCCAACGACAGCGTCTACGGCCTCTCCTCGTCCGTGTTCTCCAAATCGGCGAGCCGGCGCCGCCGTCTCGCTGCTGGGATGGAAGCAGGCAGCGTATCGCTCAACGATTGCCTGGTGTCCTACGCGATCCCCTCCCTCCCCTTTGGGGGGGTCCGGGAATCCGGCCTCGGCCGGGCCCACGGCGTGGAAGGCCTGTACGGATTTTCTCGGGTCAAGGCAGTGGCCGAGGACATCGCCGGCCTGAAGAACGATCCGCAATGGTTCCCCAAGAGATCGCTGATCGAACCATTGGTCAAGCGTTTCGCTTCCCTCCGGTACCGCAAGGGAATGAGGAGATTCGTGCCGTGATCGCCATCCACCTCACCGGGGAAGGGGCACTGATGAGCGCGCGATTGCCGAGCGAGGAGTGCCGATGACCACTCGGGTGGAGGCAATGGCGGGATGGGCCGCCGATCTCTGCTTCGAAGACATTCCTGCCTCGGTGATCGAACTTGCCCGAGCACAACGAAAGTCGGTTCTCGGAGCCATCTCCGCGTCGATCAAGGACGCCGCTGCGCAGCGCGTGCTCGGAGCAGTGGCTGCCTTCGCCTGCGATGGCCCGGTTCCCCTGGTCGGGACCGACCGTACCTGCCGCCCGGATGACGCCATCTACGCCGGAGCAGCCATGTCGATCGCGCTGGATTTCGACGACTACGTCTGCTTCGGGCATACCGGTCACTCGGCGGTTCTGGTCCCCCTCTTCCTCGCCGCCGAGACGAACTCGTCCGGGCACACCCAGCTTGTCGCGCAGGTGATCGCCAACGAGGTAGGTGCCCGCCTCGGCGGCGCCTGCCTCATCGGCCCCCAGAACGGGCAGCTCTGGTCCTTCATCCATGCGGCCGAAGGAGCCCTCGCTGCTGCCAAACTCTTCGAGCTCGATGCCGCGGCTACTGCCCACGCCCTGGCACTCTCCCTCTACCAGGCGCCCCGGGCGACGATACCCGGGTTCATGGCTCCAGATTCCAAGCTGCTCACCGCCGCGGAACCTACATTGTGCGGCGTACGGGCGGCACGACTCGCGGCAAACGGGGTGACCGGCCCACTCGACGTGCTGGACCATCCTGATGGCTTCCTTTCCGCATTCACCCATGCCCCGATCCGGGGAATGCTGTCCGGGCTCGGAGACGGATGGGCCACCAAGACCCTGTGCGTCAAGCTCTACCCCGGATGCGCTTATCTCGATACGACCCTCGATGCGCTCGCCGAACTGGGACCTCCCACGGATGGAGAGGTCGATTCGATCACGGTGGAGGTGGGAATGCTCACCCAGGGGATGGACGCCATGTCCGCCGAGTACGCCGCAACCGACGGTTCGCCCCCGACGCCGGTAACCATCAACTTCTCCATCTCGTGGAACGTCGCGGTAATGCTCCTGGCAGGAGAAGTGGGTCCCGATCAGCTCAATACCGAGTGGCTGGCCGATAACGCCGACGCGCTCTCCTTGCTCAACGAAAAGGTGCGCGTCTCGCACGACTGGGAGCTCACCGCATCGTCGGCCTCCGCCTTCAACCGCCTGGTCCCGGTCGACGCCCTCATTGCCGAAGGGGGACTGGGCAGCCTCAGCCGCACTTTTTCCCTGGCCAAGAACCGGGGACGGATCCCCTCGCTGTACCGGGTTGATCCGCTGGGGACGCTACGCGACTTGCGTGGACTCACCCAAGTCCTCGATCTTCGCTCCCTGGCAATGGCGAGCCCTGGGCTGATCGCCGCGATGGTACGGCAAGGACTGGGCGCTTTTCCGGGGGGGATCAAATGGGAGCATCCGGCCGGTTCCACCCAAGCAACCAAGTTCTGGGATCCTGAGTCTCTGGACAAGTTCGTCACCCGCTTCCCCGCCCGGGTGAAGATCAAAGCGGGCGGTAAGGAAGAAGCCGTGCTGGTCGCCACCCCACGGGGAGGTTGCGGGCATCCCGATTTCGGACCGTTGGAGGCTGCCAACCAGAAGCTGGAGCGGTGGGGACCGCGCATGTGGGGCTCCAAAGGAGCTGCCATGCTCGCTCGTGCGGTGGAGGCGGACGAGGCACACCTCTGGAAGCAGCTCGTACCCGCACCCGAGGAGGAATCATGAGTTTCCTGATCGACCCGCCCCTACTGGTGGCATCCGGAATAGCCATCGAGATGGCTGCACCCACTCCAAACGCCGCCGATACGGCCGAGGGCACCGTGCTTGCCGTCTTCCTGGGCACTTCCATCTCTCTCTACATGGAGGCGAAGTGGACCAAGCCGATATGGAAGCTGTGCCGTGCCAGATCGGGCCGCGACTGGATGGTCAATTCGGGCGTCTTTCATGCCGACTGCGCCGAGCCGTCCTCCAAGATGAACGCCGCGGCCGCCCTGGCATTCGCCACCTATCCAGCGTGGCTGCGCCTGGGAAGGCGGATCGGGCGGCGCCTTTCGTCCCGGACGGGTGGCTGAGCGACGTTTCTTCCCCCGGCGCGCACCTGAGCGACGTTTCTTCCCCCGGCGCGCGCCGGAGTGGTTCCTACCATCCCGAACGCTCGCGGATCGCTAGGCTGCTCGCCATGATCGCAACCGGTTCACTTCCCGTTCACGCTCGAGCAAGGTACCGGGGCGGGGCTGCCCTCCTGCTCGCAGCCGCCCTTCTCGCCGCGTGCTCCTCCTCGCCGGCTACTCCCACCGGCGCGGTCAAGCCGATGACGGTGGCGTGGTCATCGCCGGGTCCCAGCACCGTTCCCTCTTTCTACGACCCTCCCAGCCCCTTGCAACGTGCGGCCCCAGGGACCCTCATCCGGGAGGAGAAGGTCACCGGAGTTCCCGGTTTCCCGGCAAATGCCACCCTCTGGCGGATCCTCTACCATTCGCGTTCGATCTCCGGCGCCGACATCGCCGTATCCGGCTATATTGCAGTCCCGACCGCACCCGCTCCCTCCGCTGGACGGCCCGTCATCACCTGGGCACACGGGACGACCGGCGTGGCCCGCATCTGCGCACCGTCGCTCTTTTCCCGGGCATCGGATGCCTCAGGCATCTATCTCGCCCCGGGCCTCTCGCAATTCATCGATGCGGGATACGTGGTAGCCGCCACCGACTACCAGGGCCTCGGCGGACCCGGAGTGCATCCGTACCTGGTCGGCCAGGCTGAAGGGCAGAACGTCCTCGACGCCGCACGGGCAGCCCGGCATCTCTCCGGTGCCCATGCCTCCTCCAGAGTGGTTATCGTGGGCCACTCCCAAGGCGGTCACGCAGCCCTCTTCGCCGGGCAGCTCGCCCGCACCTATGCCCCCGACCTGCACATCGCGGGAACCGTCGCCATAGCCCCCCTCACCGAGACGTCCAAAGCCCTTCCACTCGCCGAGCAGTTCGGAGAGACCGATCTGCTCTCCATGGCGGGCTTCGCCTGGTCTCACACCTATACGGACCTACCGATGACCAGTTTCTTCGTCGCCGCCGCGATCCCCACGATCGACAAATTGATGACCACTACCTGCGGAAATCAGATCTACACGGCGATGCAGTCCATCCCCGCCGCACATGTTCTCGCTCCCGGGTTCGCCTCCAACCCCGCGCTCGTCGCCCATCTGCACCAGAACGACCCGGGGATGGTCCATACCGACTCCCCCATCCTCATCGCCCAGGGAACTGCCGATACCACCGTCCCCGACGTCCTCGCCGAGACCTTCGAGGCGGACCAATGCCCCGCGGTACACGATAACCTCGCTCTCCGACTCTATCCTGGCGCGACCCACGGAACCGTGCTGACCTCCGCCTCCCACGACATAATCTCCTGGATCCACGACAGGTTCGCAGGCACACCGGTCGCTCCCGGCTGTTCCTCCACGACGGTGACCACCGGCCAGTAGGCGACCTACCCGGAGCAGGCCCTTCGCGGAAGACGGACGCTCAGAAGCCGGGCGGGGCGGGTGATGCCTGGGCTCCAGGCGGGCAGGCCCGTGGGTCCCAGGGCTTGAGAGGATTCTGGGAGTTGGTGGCCGCACCGATCGGGCTAATGGTGGTGGTGGTCGCTTCGGTCGTAGAAGGGACGAGAGCCGCGGTGGTCGGGGATGCACTGGTTGCGGGGTGGGTGGCAGGAGGGGTGACAACCGTGAAACCGGCGGCTGCCGGGCCGCCCGTAGAGAAATCATTGACCACCGCCGAGGACGTCACATCGACGACCAAGTCGGTACCCGCCGGGGTGGTCCCGCTCTCCAGCATCACCGCTCCGGAAAAGTTATCGGCCAGGCGCTGTGCGGCGGGGAGCCCCTGCTTGCCGCTATAGACGATGATGGTCTCGGCCGGAGTGCCTATCGGCGGCTTGGTCCCACCGTCGGTCACCGAGAATCCCGCAGCGCTGAGTTGCTGCTCGGCCCTGGTTCCCAGCCCGTACTCGCCACTGGCGTTGACTACCTCCACCGAAATACCCGAGGGAGACATCGACCCGGACGGGGGCCCGGGAAGGCCCAACCAGGTGTCGATCGCGTTCTGGTCGAATGGCTGGGAGGGGAACACCACGTTCCCGATGTCGCTGCCAGAGGCAAAGTAGTTGCCGTTGGTAAGGACGACCGGCAGTGTTATCTCCGGCATCGCCGACGGGCTCACCGCGTGGTAGCGCTCGACCAGCCCCAGCAGGGTAGAAAAAGTCATCCCCGAATCGACAGTGAGCTGGGGCGCCACGTTGCCGAGAATGGCGTTGGCAGTGAGAGGGTTGCCGATACCCCGGGCTACAACCTGAGAAGCAAGATCGCGGAGGAACTCGTGGTCGCGCCGGATCCGGGAGAGGTCGCCGCCCCCGTCGGCGACCCATTCACCACCGCTGTAGTAGAAGACGTGGCGAGCCCTCACCTCCTGGAGCGCCTCGGCCCCGGTGAGATGCAGGCAGCCGGTCACCACCTGGTGATTGGGGTTGAGCCCCGACATCCGATCTGTCACCGGCATCGGGAAGTACATGTCGATGCCCCCGAGGGCGTCCACCACCCCCTGGAAGCTGTCGAAGTTCAGCTCCACGAAGTGGTCGATGTGGATCCCGAAGTCGTCCTCGATAGTCTGGATCAGCGTAGATGGCCCGTAATTCAGGGTAGAGTCCACCTTCATCTCACCCGAAAAACCGGGGACCGGAACCGGAATGTCGCGGGGAATCGACAGGATGGACACGCGGTTGCCGGCGGGATCGAGGTGGAGGATCATGATCACGTCGCTGCGAGCCCCCGCCACCTGACCAGCTTGGTCGCCGCACGATCCGAAGGCGGTGGCTTGCTTGCCGTTCAAGGCGCACCGTGAGTTATTGCCGACCATCAGGATGTTCATGGGCTGGTCGGCACCCGCGGTGGTCAGGCCCCCGTAGTGAACACGGCGGATCTGGTGGTAACGGTACTGGGCGTACCCGTAGAGGCCGGCGGCGCCCACCACAACCACCATGACGAAGGCGACCACTCCGAAAAGGAGGCGCCGCTTCCACTGGTAGCGGGTCTTGTAGACCGATAAGTGCCGCCGGATCGTGGGGTTCTCGGGACCTGGAGCGGGGTCGGGAACGCCGAAGGAAGGGCGCGCGGATCTGTCGGGAGGGGCGTCGACCACCTAACCGAGTGTAACCGAGGGGCGCATGGCCCCCGGAGCACCATCCGGCCCCGGTGGCTGCCCAGTGTCCAGCCCTGCTGACTGCCCGCTGTCCGGGAAAAGGATGCTCGCCGGTTAGGGCAGAGTATCCACACCCGGCGATCCCGGGATCGGCGTCCTGGCCGGTGCGCCCATCACCTCGCGGCGAACACGGCGGGTGGTGTAATGCTCGACGACGAAAGCCACGCCGGGAACCAGCCCGGCCAGAATCGGAGGAATGAGCTGGAATGCGTTCCAGCGCAGGCGGAAGACGATCAGATCGGCTGCCGCGATGAGGTAGAGGATATAGAAGATCCCGTGGATCGGCCCGACCACCGCCACGAGCCCCTTGGAATGGGCCCAGAACTGGAGCGGCATCCCGACGAAGACCAGGGTGGCCAGCCCGACGCCGACCACGTAGGCAGCCAGCCGGTAGCGGGCCAGGGCACCCTCGACGGACATTGAGAGGAGATTCTTCATCGGGAGGACCAGGTCTTTTGCTTGCCGCTCGCCGCCAATCCGGCCAGGTAGCGATTGTAAGCGGCCAGTTCGGGGTCGTCGGCGGCTTCGCCAGCTTCCGTTGGGCGATCAGGCGGGCTCTCGGCCGAAGCCCCGCCCGGGCGCCCCTCCGGGCGCTCTACCGCAGCCCCCCCCGGACGCCCCTCCGGGCTCTCATGGAGGATCTTCCACCACATGAATACTGCGTAGCCTGCGAAGATCGGCCATTCGATCGAGTAGATGTAACTGAGCGTGTTCCCCGACAAGGCCCGGTTGGCCTGCCACCAGGCTGCATAGAGGCAGGCAGGGACGACCACCGCCAGGGTGAGATGAAGCAATATCGACCGCCGGGACAACCACCGAACCGGCGAGGAGGCACTCCCTGTGGCAATTGGATCGGCCACTTGCACATCCATAGGTTAGTCACTAGTTCGAACGCTCCGGCCCGGCAGGTCAGACCCGATCACGGTGGACAGGTTGTGGAACCACGTCTCTTCTCTGTGGGAAACCACCCTTTTCTTGTGGACACAATGAGGAAAGCATAAAAGTTGTTCACAAATTGTCCCCATCCCCCCTTGATCGCTTCCGGCATCTCGGCCACAATGGATCACAGGTTGAGCGAGGGGCCGCAAGGGCAGGCTCATCGGGGAGTTTTCGCACCATGCCTACGACAATTCGTTCTCACCGGAACGTTCTCGATCGCCACGAAGACCTTCTCGACGCAGCAGCACAACCGGAGAGATGGCTTTCACAGAAATGCCTTCAGTACATCCTGCAAACCGACGACACACCCTTTGGAGATTTGCCCCGACGGGCGGAGGTGGATACTGATGAATCCAAGACGGATGGGAGAGCGGCCATGAGCGAGACGGCAGTCATCATGACCACGGAAGGTGAATTCTTCGCCCCCGGAACCCGCGTCGACGTCTGCGTCCGCTTCGACGGTTCGTGGTCGCGGGGGTTCGAGGTGATAGAGGCCGTGGACGGCTCCTACCGCCTGCGCCGGTTGTCCGACGGCTCCCAGCTTCCCGGGCTCTTTCCAGCAGAAGACATTCGCAGGACCCGCAAGAAGCAGGGGCTGTGGTGGTACTGAGCCAGATCTCCTGAAGCCCCTGTCTTGACCCCTCTGCCGGTCTGGGTGGTGCCCCACACCCACTGGGATCGCGAGTGGTACAAGCCGTTCCAAGAATTCCGTTTCCGCTTGGTCGAGCTGATCGACGGGTTGCTGCCACTCCTGGAGGGCGAAGGCGCTCTTCCCCATTTCATGCTCGACGGGCAGGTGGCGGTGGTCGACGACTACCTCGCCATGCGACCTGCAGCTGAGGAGCGGCTGGCCTCGCTGGTCACTTCCGGCAGGCTGTCGATCGGTCCCTGGTACATCCTCATGGACGAGTTTCTCGTCTCGGGAGAAACCATCGTGCGCGATCTCCAGCTCGGCATGGAGCGCGCCGCCGATCTGGGGGGGGCGATGCAGATCGGCTACCTGCCCGACATGTTCGGCCACATCGCCCAGATGCCCCAGATCCTCCGCAGCGCGGGCATCGACCGTGCCGTGGTGTGGCGGGGAGTTCCTCGTTCCGTCGATCGCGCCCGATTCGCCTGGTCCTCTCCGGACGGTTCGACCGTCCTGGCCGAATACCTCGTCCACGGGTACGGCAACGGCGCGGACTTGCCGCCCGATGGACCGGGTGCCGCCCGAATGATTTCCGCGTATTTCAGCGATATCGCACCCTTCATCGACAAATCCCGCTCGACGGAGGGGATCCTGCTCATGAACGGTACCGACCACCAGGTACCACGTGCGTGGTTGGCGGACGTGGTAGACCAGGTCAACGCGCTCCAAGAGGACGTGAAGCTCACCGTGTGCGGGCTCGGCGAGGCCCTCGACGCGGCCGTCCCAGGAGGACTCGCCGACGCCCCGCCCGACTTGCCCTCCCACGTAGGCGAACTTCGATCAAGTGCCCGGGCAAACCTGCTCATGGGAGTTGCCTCCAACCGGGTGGACGTCAAGCAGGCGGCAGCCCGCGCCGAACGTGGTCTCGAACGCCGTGCGGAGCCCGCTGCGGCCCTTTTCGGATCGGCATCCTCCTGGCCTGCGCCATTTCTTGACGAGGCATGGAAGCTGATGGTGCTCAATGCCGCCCACGACTCGGTATGCGCGTGCAGCGTCGACGAGGTGGTCGACGCGGTGCTCCACCGATACGCGGAAGCGCGCCAGATCGCCGACGCGATAACCCGAGCGACTCTCGGCCGCTTGGCGGCCTCGCTTTCGTGCTCCGGTGCCGTCGCGGTCAATCTTTCCCCCCGTCAGCGCTCGGGGATCGTCGAGCTGGTCCTGCCCGGCACCGAACTCCCGGACGGGTGCCAGCTCCTCGTCTCCAGTCCGGAGGTGCTCTTCGACGACGAACTCTCCGCGACCATCGAGAACAATCCCGAGCTTCCCTCGGGTACCGCCCCCTCCCACCCACCCACCTGCAGGGTGTTGGCTCTGTCCGGCGAGGTTCCTGGGTACGGGTGGACACGATGGAGACCGGCCCCCCCCTCACATCCGGTCGCGGTCACCAATGGGTTCGGGATGACCAACGGCTTGGTCACCATCGAGGTCGATCCCGAAACCGGAACCTTCTCCCTCGACGGCATCGCCGGCTTCGACCACCTGGTGGACTCCGGCGACCACGGCGACACCTACAACTACTCTCCCCCCACCCACGACACGGTGATAGACCGGCCCGAAGACGTCACTACCCGACTCGTCGAGTCGGGACCGATTCGGGGCGTCATCGAGGTCACCCGGATCTTCCGATGGCCGACCCATATCGCGGCGGATGCCCGAGCCGGCAGCCGCGCCGTCGAGGTGGTGTCCAGGCTTACTCTCTGCGCTGGCGAAGCGCTGGTCCGAATCGAGACTTCTTTCGAGAACGCATGCGACGATCACCGGCTCCGTTCTCTTTTCCCACTGGGAACCCCAGCCTCCTCGTCCCGGGCGGAATGTGCCTTTGCGGTGGTGGAGCGCCCGCTGGTGGCCGAAGGTGGCCCTACCGAGCGCGGGCTGGCCACCTACCCGTCTCGCCGGTTCGTACAGGCAGGGGACCTCACCGTGGTCCATGAAGGCCTGCTCGAGTACGAACTGGTCGACGAAAACGGATCGTCGATCGCGATGGAACCGGGAGCTGCGACCTTTACGGCCTCACATCTTGCGTTGACCCTTCTCCGAGCGACGGGAATGCTCTCGCAGGTGGAGATGGCATACCGTCCGCTTTCGGCTGGCCCACCGATCGCGGTGAAAGGACCCCAGATGCGCGGCCAGCAGTCGCTCCGTTACGGGGTTGTACTCGGTCCCTGCGACCCCTATGCACTGGTGGAGCAGTTCTCGACGCCGATCGAGGTGGTGACCGGATTGGGACTGGGCACTGTGCCCGGCTCGGGAAGAGCCCTCCGGATCGAGGGTGCCGAAGTCTCATCGGTGCGACGCTCGGTCCGCAATGGTGGCCGCGTGGAGGTCCGGGTATTCAACCCGAAGCCCTCGGCATGTGCCGTGACCCTGGAGGGTGGCGACGGAAGCCCATCGAAGGGGGATGTGGTCGACCTATGCGGCAGAACAATCGGCTCCTTCTCCGGAACGATCGATCTCGGCCCCTGGAAGATCGCTACTCTGTTACTCCAGTGAGCGGCCGGCTCGAATGCGGGCGCAAGGACCACAGGTGCACCCTGCCAATGTCGCGTATGTAGCGCATACGGACCGCTCTCCACCAGAACTCCCCCGTGTCGCTCTCCCCGAGAGCATCGTGGAAATCCGACGATGCCAGCACGGTTCCCGGGCGCGCGATGTTGACGATGCGGCTGGCGAGGTTCACCACCGGACCGAAATAGTCGCCGTCACGGGCGATAACGCTGCCGTAGGCGAGTCCAACCCGCAGGTCGGACAGCTCCTCGTCGCGTGAGTGGGCGTCGCTGAGTGCCAAAGCAATTCGAGCCGCCACCGCGGGATCTTCGGCGACGAACATCACTTCGTCGCCGATCATCTTGACGATCCTTCCTCCCAGCGAAGAGATGGTGTCGTAGGCGACGCCTTCGAACCTGCCGATTACCTCCCCCAGCTCGGCATCGGGAAGCTGCTGAGAAAGAACGGTGAAGCCCACCATGTCGGCAAATCCCACTGCTGCTCCCACTTGCATCTGGGGAGATCCCTCTTCCTGGATCGCACCCGCCATCACCACCCGCCTCGCGGCCGCGAGCAGGTGGCGCCTCCAGGCATACTCGATGAGCCTGGAGATCGAGGGCAGGGTCGCGTCCGCCACCAGTGCGAAGCTCTCCACCGCATCCACGCCACCCTTATCGACTCCCCTAACTTGCACCATGGTCACCTGAGCCTCGGCAAGCCTCGACATCGAAGTACCCAGTACCCTCCCGAACTGAATCGCCGCGTCCACGTCGGCGAGGCTCAGCGACAGCAGTCCCTGGACGATGCTGACCGCCTCGACGTCCAGATCGGTGAATGCCGGCTCGTCATCGGCGACATCCGAGAAGCCGAGTGCCCTCCACAACCTCCGACTCAGCTCCAGGGGCATCCCGGTCCTTTCCGAAAGCTCGGTCCGCGTATAGAGCTCGGCGGCAGGCATCAAGAAACGCTCGATGGCGAGAAGGTCCAGCCGATCCTCGACGGTTGCCTGCGCTATTTCCGCCGGGGTCGCGCCCAATCCCGCCAGGAATTCCTGCACCCGTCGCCCGGTCTCAGGCTCCTTCGGGGGATTGATCGTCAATAGTCGATCCCCTCCATCTCATCGCCCGCCTCGCGACTCAAGAGAGCCACCACGGCCTCGTCGGCCGATGCTTCCCCGGCCAGAACCCGCGCGATCTCGGCGGAGATTGGCATCGGAACGCCGTTGCGACTCCCCAGTTCCACCGCGACCTTGGCGGTCTTCACTCCCTCGGCAACCATCTTCATCTCGTCGAGGATCTCGTAAAGCGCGCGACCCCGTCCCAGCTGGAACCCGACGTAGTGATTGCGACTTCGCGAGGAGGTGCAGGTAGCCACCAGGTCGCCCATCCCCGCCAGGCCGGCGAATGTCAGCGGCCTCCCGCCGATCGCATATCCCAAGCGTCCCATCTCGGCCAGCCCGCGGGTGATCAGCGCGGCGCGGGTGTTGTCACCGAATCCCAGGCCGTCGGACATCCCCGACGCTATTGCCATGACGTTCTTCAAACTTCCGGCGATCTCGCATCCTACGATGTCGGGGTTGGTGTACACCCGGAAGGTGCGCGAGTGGCACAGTCGCTGCACCTCGGAGGCGAGCTCCGGATCGGAAGAAGCGACGACAGAGGCGGTGGGCTGTCCGTCGGCCACCTCGCTGGCCAGGTTGGGTCCGGTGAGGATTCCGCGGGGTCGATCCGGATCGAGTTCCGCGACGATCTCGGTCATCCTCTTGAGAGACCCGTCCTCCAGGCCTTTTGCCAGACTGATCACCGGAACCGCGCTGCCCATGCGACCGCGTGCTTCGAGGAGAATCGCCCGAAAGCCATGGCTCGGGATCCCCATCACCACAAGCCCTGCCCCCTGAAGTGCCTCGTCAAGGGAGGAGGTAGCAGTGAGTGCGAGGGACAGCGGTCGGTCAGCGAGATAGATGCGATTCATGTGATCTCGGTTCACCGCCGACGCTAGTTCCGGGCTCCGGGCCCACAGGACCGTTTGCACCTGCTGCGCGAGCAAGGATGCCACCGTGGTTCCCCATGAACCGGCTCCCAGAACCGCCACCTTCTCGATCACGCGATCAGCCTAGAGGATTCACCGCTGAAGGGTCCGCGGTCGAACTAGTCCGCTCGG
>JAKAWH010000143.1 GCA_021817065.1 Actinomycetes bacterium | reverse complement strand
GACCAGGGCGGCGGTGTCCAGCACCCGGCGGAGCTGCTTCTCGTGCCAGGCGACACCGTGGCGGGTGAAGGCCTCGGGAACCTGTCGCCAGGCGAGGTCGTTGACCACCACGGCAAGCGGCGCCCTCCCCCGGCGGGACTCGCTTGATGACCCCGCCACTCCGCGGCGGGACTCGCTTGATGACCCCGCCACTCCGCGGCGGGACTCGCTTGATGACCCCGCCACTCCGCGGCGGGGAAAAGCCAGAGATGGAGCATGCACCACGTCCCACTGAGCCGAACCACCGCCGTTCCGTGCGGGCGCCGGCACTCCCACCACGCCTGCGGTCCAGGCCGCCAGCAGCCAGCGGCTGGGCAGACGGGACGCAATGACCGGGAATCCCCCGACCGGGTCATGGAGCGGTGCCCGACCACGGTTATCGGGAGGGCGGTATCGGCTGGCATGGACACTCACCGGCGGCGCATCGCGCCGCATCTGCCGCAATCCCTGCATGAGCCCCAGGACGTAGGTACCGATCCCTCCGGGAACCGGCTGGCGAAGCTGCTCGCCTATGACAAGGACGTTCACGAGGCAAGCCTCGCATCGCAGGCGTCTCGGTACAGTTCGCTCAACCCTGCAGCGCATGCTTCCCAGGAGAACGCTTGCCGCCGGACCCGGCCGCGCTCGACCAGGTCGCCCCGCGCCGCCGGATCGCCGGCAACCCGGCAGAGCGCGGCGGCGAGCGCCTCCACGTCGCCCGGCTCGACCAGCAAGGCAGCATCGCCGCACACTTCGGGCACCGAGCCTGCCCGGGTCGCCACCACCGGAATGCCCGCCGCCATCGCCTCCAGGGGGGGGAAGCCAAATCCTTCGTACAAGGATGGATAGGCGAATACGGTGGCACTCGCAAGCAGCGATGCCCGCCGGGGCGCATCTACGTATCCTGTCCGCACCACCCGCCGGGACGCTACTGGACTCAGCGCGGCCAGCGCTTCTTCGAAGCGCTCGGTCCCCCAGCCGTCCCTCCCCGCCACCACCAGCCACAAGTCGTCGAGCTGGTGCGCGACATGGTCGAACGCAGCCACCAATGAGGGCAGGTCCTTGCGGGGTTCGATGGTCCCGAGGCAGAGGATGTAGCGCTCGGCGCCAGGGGGAAGCGGGGAACCAGGGGGAAGCGGGGAGGGGACCCCGGGAACGGGGGCCCCAGCGGGGACCGGAGCGGTCGGGCTTCGGGGTATCCCCAGGTGGACCGCCCGTACCCGATCGGCCGGCACCCCCAGCACCTCCACCACCTCCCTGGCAACGAAGTGCGAATCGGTGTGGACCCAAGCGCCTCCAGACACCGCCCGCCTGACCAGATCGGGAAAGATCAGGGTAGAGGGATCACACAGATGGGGAAAGTGCACCGTGTACAGGTCGTGCACCGACACCACACGGGCGGCTCTCCGCGCGGGAGGGACCACGTAGTTTGTTCCGTGAACTACGTCGATGGGACCGGTAAAGAGCTCGATCGCAGGGTGGCTGCTACGGGACCATGCACGATGCAGCGGGCGCGCGGGCATCGCCCGAGTCACCGCCCTCACGCCCGGAGGAATCAATCCGTCCATCCGATGGCGCTGGCGCCAGCTCACCGCAAAGGCGGATACCGCCAGGTCGGGACGCCTGCTGAGGGCCTCCAGGGTCCCCGAGCAGAACTCCCCCACTCCCGTCAGGGGCCCGAGGAGTGGAGTTGCATCGAGGGCGACCCGAAGGGGAGTGCTCACCCCCGGCGAGGTTACTTGCGCTCGCTGACCAAGCCGCGACGCAGTTCCCCGGAGCACAGACCGGCGCTCAACCTCCGTTCCCGGCGGCCACGTAGGCCCGGCAAGGCTGGCCCCGCAACGATGGGCAGGCCGGCTGGGTGTCGGGGACTGTGACCCCCTCTATCACCGGGAGCACCAGAGACGAAGCCTCCACCCCTCCCAGCGAGACTGTATCGACTACTTTGCCGCCGGTCTCGGGAGTGGCGAACTCCCAGGAGGGGCGGTCGCCACCGGGAGCCTCCACGGTCACCCGGATCCGCGAGCCCGCCCGGAAGGCGTAGGCGAACGGGAGCAACGGGATCTGGATCTCGGTGAACCGGCCCTTCGGGAGCGGGGCGGCGTCCTGCTTGGTATAGGAAGGTTCAGGGTGGAGCACCGACGACAGCGACGGATCGAGCTTCCGGTCGCTCGCTCGCAGGAAGCCCGAGGTCATGTACATCTCCTGGCCGTCGGGCCGCACCTCGGAGATGGTCGCCTGGAGATCGGTGTCGGAGACACTGGACTTCACCCACAGGTCGAGGGCGGAGGGACCCACCACCACGACATCGTGGGTCAGGGGCTTCGAGATGAAGCCGATCCCGGACGAACCGGTCACCGGAGCCCACACGTAGGGTGGCGTGGCGGCCCAAGCGTTGCCCTGGGGAAGATCATTCCGCGGTCGGGCAGCAGGGTCGGGACGGAAGGACACCGTCGCGGATCCCACCTTCGAGGTCGCCAGCGTGCCTCCGGGACCCAGGTATTCCCGGGTCGCCACCGCCTGGGAGGGGGGCCAGGCCGAGAAATCCTGCTCCCAAACCGGCCCCAGAGCCCCGGGCCCGGCCGAAGACCAGCCGTTGTCGAAGAGGACCCGCACCCGGGGATCGTCCTTTTCGAAAAGGGCGCGCGCCTGGGCAACGCTGGTCGCGTTGGTGAACCTCAGCGGGGGAAACGCCTCGGCAGGTGCGTCGGCGATGGCCGGGTACAGTTGCGGTCCCACCGCCGAGATGATCGGGGGCTCGGTGGGCACCGCGCCGGCCACGAAGATGTCAAGAAACTCCAGCCAGCGGGAGAGGATGGCCGGGTTGAGCGAATCGACGTGGGTGCCGTTGATAAGGGTCACCCAGACATTCGGATCGTTCTTGAGGTCGGGGATGATCTCCGGCCACTGCCCGCCCGTCTGCTCGTCCTGGAATGCTCCTGCGAGGAACACCGGGACGTCGATCCGCTTCGCCCATTGCTCTGCCCAGCGAGGATCGAACAAACTCGGTGTACGATATACAGTCACCCCGAGCTGGTGTGCCAGGCTGAAGTTCTGGAGATGGAGAGCCTGGGCGGCAATGCAGTTCTTGTCGCCTGCAGCCACCAGGGCATTGGCATAGGAAAGCGCTCCCGGGGAGGGCGCCGGCTCGGAATTGGCGAAGCGCTCGGATATCCAGCTGGCGGCAAACCCGTTGTTGAATATTCCGCCGGGATACCCGGTGTCGTAGAAGTCGTTGGTGACGCTCATGGGGGCGATGGCAGCCAGATCGGGAGGACGTGCCCCCGCGACGAAGAGCTGGGAGAAGCCGGAGAAAGAGATCCCCACCATGCCTACTTTGTGGTGGAGCACCCAGGGCTGGTGGGCGATGGCTTCCACCATGTCGTATCCGTCGGCGATGGTGGGCGGTCCGAACAGGTCGAAGGCACCTCCCGAGCACCCGCTCCCCCGCAACTGGACGCTCACCGCGGCGAATCCGAGCAGAGGGGCGATGACCGCCCCAACCGCGGTCGAGGTCGAGGGGAGAAGCGGATTGTCAAGTTTCTGATGGTTGAGGATGGCGTCGATCAGGTTGCCTGGAGCAGCGATCTGGTAACCGGAGTACTCGATGACGGTGGGAAAAGGCCCGTCGGCGAGCGTCTTGCCCGGCGGAAGCCGTACCGTGGCCGCCAGGGAGACCCCGTCTCGCATCCGGATGTAGTTGAGCCCGACATGGAGGTGCTGGGAGGTGTAGAGCGACTCCGGGGGGATATAGCTGGTGGAGAGCACGGTGAACGGTTTGGTGCCCTCCACATGCGATCCCACCTGGCTACGGAAGGTGTAGCCGGAGCCAGGGGCAAGATTGCGGATGAGCAGGCTTCCCAGCCGGTCGGCGGTTCCCCGGGCAACCACCGATCCCGCCCGGTTGGCGAGAATCAGCCGCTGGCCAGGCTTCGCACCCAGCTCGTATGCCTGGGTGGTGGAGCCATGCCCGGAAAAGGGCGCGGTTTCGGTGATCTTCGGTGCCGGCGTACCGGCCGGAGTCGACGAACACGATCCGCATGCGATCCCCACGCTCGCCCACGCGACCAGCGCCGTTACAATGCGGCGGGTTTTCATGTTTCCCCTCACTTTCTGCCCGCCCTGGTTTTCCCTTCCCTCGATCCCTCCCTGCGATCGGCCGGTGAGGCCTTTTCGATCGCCCGGAGAGATTCCGGGTACTCTAGCCGCCCCGCTATGGGTGGGCGAATGACTACTCGATTGCTGGTCGAGGTGAGGGGTCGCCGCACCATGAGCCGCCGATGACCGCGGTCGCCGCCCTGGCCGGCGGGGTGGGCGCTGCCAAGCTGCTGACCGGGATGATCCAGGTGGTGGACCAGCCCTCACTGACCATCGTGGCCAACACCGGCGACGACACCGTGATGCACGGGCTCACGATCTGCCCGGACATCGACACCCTCGTCTACACCCTGGCCGGCGCGGTCAACCCGGAGACCGGGTGGGGGCTCACCGGGGAAACCTGGAATGCCATGGACGCCCTGGACCGCTACGGGGGGCCGACCTGGTTCCGCCTCGGGGATCGCGACCTCGGCACTCACCTCTACCGGACCGGGCGGCTGGGCCGAGGCGCCACCCTCTCGGAAGTGACCGCCGAGATCGCCCGGTCCTGGGGCCTGAGCATGAAAATCCTCCCGATGAGCGATCAGCCGGTGGCCACCCGGGTGACCCTCGCCGCGATTTCCGGGGAAACGGACCCCCCAGGCGAAGCGGCGAATCCTCGAAAATCGGACCTCTCCGAAGAAGTGGGATTCCAGGACTACTTCGTGCGTATGGGCCACCAGGTGGCCGTCTCCGGGCTTTGCTTCCAAGGTGCCGACCGGGCGGCTCCGGCACCCGGAGTCCTCGACGCCCTTGACGAAGCCGGTGCCATCGTGATCTGCCCCTCCAATCCGCTGGTCTCCATCGGACCCATCCTCAGCGTTGCCGGAATCGCAGATCGCCTCACCGCACGCCGCGACCGAGTGGTGGCAGTGTCCCCCATCGTGGCCGGGGCGGCCCTCAAGGGACCCGCCGACCGGATGATGACCGAGTTGGGCCACGAGGCGACGGTGGTGGGAGTGGCCCGCCTCTACACTGCGGTCGCATCCTCACTGGTGATAGACCACGCCGATTCAACGCTCGCCGGGGCG
>JAKAWH010000142.1 GCA_021817065.1 Actinomycetes bacterium | reverse complement strand
AGCACGTTGGCCTTAACCCCCTGGGCGTAGAACACGCCGGTCGGCAGGCGCAGCAGCGTATGGACATCGCATTCGTGGAGCAGCTTCCGCCGGATCGTCTCTCCAGCTCCACCCTCGAAGAGCACGTTGTCGGGTACGACGATCGCCGCCGATCCGTTCACCTTGGTCAGGGTTCTCACGTGCTGGAGGAAGTTGAGCTGCTTGTTGGAGGTGGTGGCCCAAAAGTCGTCCCGCAGAATGGTCAGATCGTCACGCCGAGATTCCCCGTCGGCACCGACCACCGTCACCGACGACTTCTTCCCGAAAGGCGGATTGGTCAGGACCATGTCGAACCGATCGCCGGGGTCTGCCTTGAGGGCGTCGTCTACCCGGATGGGGCTCTCGAAGTCTGCGGCACCGATGCCGTGCAGGAGCAGGTTCATTGCGCACAGACGGGCAGTGTTGTCAACGATCTCCCACCCGTGCAGTGTATCGTACCGGAGAGCTTTGCGCTCCTCGATGTCGAGCAGGGGATTTGTGGCCGCGACGTAGTCGTGGGCAGCGAGAAGGAAGCCGCCTGTCCCACAAGCCGGGTCGCAGATGGTCATCCCGGGCTGGGGTGCCATCACCTCGACAATCGCCCGAATGAGCGGGCGGGGCGTGAAATACTGGCCCGCTCCGGATTTGGTGTCCTCGGCATTCTTCTGGAGGAGCCCTTCGTAGGCGGTGCCCTTGACGTCCACGTCGAGCGACAGCCACGATTCCTGGTCGATAAGTTCGACGATGAGGCGTCGCAGCTTGGCCGGGTCTTGGATGCGGTTCTGGGCCTTGCGGAAGACGACCCCGAGCATCCCGGGGTGCTTTCCCAACTCGTTCAAGATGCGAATGTATTGAGCCTCCAGCTCATCGCCGTCCCGATCGAGAAGCGAGCGCCAGTCGAGGCCGTAAGGGACCACCGCCTCTCGGTTGGGCAAACGTGATTGCTCGTCGTCCATCTTCAGGAACAGCAGGTAGGTGAGCTGTTCGAGGTAGTCGCCGTAGGAAAGCCCGTCGTCTCTCAGGACGTTGCAGTAGTTCCAGAGCTTGGCGACGAGCGCCTTTGAGTCGGTCACCTCAGCTCTCCACCACCCCAGCAACCAGAGCGAGGGGACGGGCGGGCGGGTACTGGTCCCATGTTCGCCCGTCGAGATGACGACCGCCCGCCTTGGGCGTCCTACCACCCCACTGCTTGAAGAAGAAAGGTACCGCTGACGCAACACAGAGGTCCCGCAGGTCCCGAAGCCACGCAAGATCGACGGGCCGAGCACCCGGCCCGCTTTCTCCCCCGGCGATGACCCAGTCGAGTTCGGTCAGATCGGCAACGACCGGTCCCAGCATCGGCTCTACAGATAGGAAACGAACTGCAGCCGGCGTGTCTCGCAGATGGTCGGCACGAAAAGCGTACCGCTGGTTCTCAACGCTCACGCCCATCCACATGTTGTCCGGCCACGGGAGCTGGTCGGCGAGTTGCGCGAGGCGCTTGGATCGCTTGGTCAGAACTTGGTACGTGTGCCGGGGCGTCTCGACAATGACCTCGAAGACGTCTCGGATGAACGACACGGGTACCTCCGGATGGAACAAGTCGCTCATGGAGTTCACGAAGATCACCCGCGGGGTCCTCCAGGTACGGGGGATGTCGAGGGTGTCTGGATGAATGGAGAGACCGAATCCCGGTCCACTTGTCGCCAGATCGCCATCGCATTGGTACTTCTCGTGACCCATCGCTTTCAAACGGTTGGCCAGGGTCAGCGCGTAGCAGCGGTCGCATCCCGGCGAAGTGCGATCACACCCGGTGGTCGGGTTCCAGGTCGCCTCGGTCCATTCGATTGTGCTCCTAGCCATCGCTCGACTCTCCCATCACGGCATCGACGGTCACCATTCGTATTCGACCCATTCGGATAACTCGATAGGGAAGTCCTCGCGCCAACCGGTATGGATGTCCTGGTATTCCGGTCGAGTTTCTGGTTGATCGAAAAGGGTGGGTGCGCGGCGCACGATCCTGTCTTTCTCTTGCGCCCATTTCATGATGGCCTGGCCTGCTGGATGATCGCGTCGATCGCCTCGATTGCGTCGGAGAGCCGTCCGGTATCGTCCTTCACAAAGGGATCGCCTCGGACTGGACTCGTTCTCGCATACGGGGCTTGATACTGGTACCGACATCCACCGGTACCCCCAGAAGGTCTTGGAGGTCCATGAGCAACCCTCCCAGGTCGAGCAAGCTCCGTCCCTCTTCCAAATCGACGAGCAGATCCACGTCGCTTCCGATGTCTGCGTCACCGCGAGCCACTGAACCGTAGACACGCACGTTGGAGGCTCCATGTCGTGAAGCAAGATACAGAATTTCGTCACGGCGAGCCTTGAGTTCCTCCATCGAGGGAGGCTTTTCGCAATGCCCGAGATGCCGGGCAATGTCCGGGTCGGAGAATGCACGGATTGCAGCCCGAACGGCAGCTTCACGATCGGGGAACCTGCCTTCTGCGACCGCTTGATCTATATCGTCGGCAACCGCGTCGGGTATCTCGACGGTGAGGGTGACGGTCATGGCCCTACTGTACCGTTCCCCTCTTCCGAACTGGTCGTACTGGTACTTGAGAACTCGCTATCCGCTCCAGGAGGACCGATGCCGGCTCGTCATTCGGGTCCTGGGGGACGAGCTGGCCAGTGAAGGCTTGTTGGAGGATGGAGCGGCGGAGATGGGAAGAGCGGGTCAGTGAGTGGTCGATGGCGGTCGAGATGGAGCCGACGAGGGACAGTTGTTGGTCAACTTGGGCTACGGTCTCGTGTTGTTGATTTAGCGGAGGGACTGGAAGTTCAATTTCCCCGAGATCCTTCTGGTTGACCTTATAAATTCCTGCCGTTGTTCGTGCCACGCACTCCAGTTGGCGACGAATCTGCGGACTATCCCAGATCAAGCGAAGAAATGTACCTTGCAGATACTTGGCGTCTGCTCGAACCCGGATCATCGTGTCGGGGTATGCCACCTCATCAGGTTCAGTGTCCACAAGCCCGCCCCTGCCGACCAGCGCGAGTGATCCATTCCCACGCGCGATGAAGAAGTCACCGCGTTTGACCAGGAATGGCAAGGCCTCCGTACGAGTCCAGGCGCCTATCTTCCGTTCATTCAAGTCAATCCGACGATTCCTGAGGGCTGTCAGGCGCAATACGGGAAATCCCGCAACAGCCGTCGGCACCGACCTTCCATTGCTCAGGGGAGCCGAGAGTAGATCGCCAAGTGGCTTAGTCGGCCAGTCTCCTTCGAATGCAGAAGCCAGCACCGCTCGCCGCATCCTCTCAACATTCCGCTGCGCCCGCCGCAGCGACGCTTCGGCGGCATCGAGCCGGGAGAACTGCTCTTCGATGGCAGCGACGATGCGGTCCTGCTCCGCTCTCGGTGCGATGGGTATTCGAGACGGCGAGAGCGATGTCCGCGTAATTTGAGGCTGTGCTGAGCCGGAGATCGTCGATCGGAGATCTACAGCTCCTTTGAGCGCGTGATACAGGTATCTCTTGCTCATGATCGATTCATCAGGATGAACCACCATTGCATTTCCAGTGATCCAACACAGTGTGGGAGTCATGCTTACCGATCCGCAGGTTGCTCCGCGGCACGTTATGATTACTTCTGAATCTTGATGGTTGAAATCCGTATATCTTCCGATGATTCCGTTTGCACCAAATACCTGGAACTCACCTGTTTCACACATTTCGGATTTGGAGATCGTCTTCGGCTGATATAGGTCAGCAACGTTGCCGAGCGTCGTCTCCACCCACCCCTTCGGCAACCCGCTCACGCCGCCAGCTCCTCGTTCAGCTCATCGAGCAGCGGCCCCAGTTCCTCGCCGAAAAGCTCCACCGCCTTGCCGATCCCGCCATTCTGGACGAACGGCTCGTACTCGAACGCGTCGGTGTCGATGGCGAGCGACGAGGCGATGGCTTCCGCGATCCAGGTGAGCCACTGGACCTGGTCGTAGGTGAAGGACCTGCCCGCCTGTGCCTGCTGGGCGAGCCAGCCGGCGAACTTTTCCCGGACGAGATCGGTATACGGCACCAGCTCCGAATCCTGGGACAGTGCGAAGCGCACCAGGGAGACGATGTCGGTGAGCACCCGGTGCCCGGAGCCCTTCACCTTCGATACGTCCAGGGCTTCGTAGGCCTTCCACAGGTTGTCCGGGGTCCACCGCAGCGGTGGCCGGTTGATCGCGGACGCCAGCTCCTTGATATCGGCGAAGCCGAGGCGCCGGGTGTAGGGCCTGCTGTAGAGGACCTGCAACGCGGTGATCTCGTCCTTGTGGTCCTCGATGTAGGCGCGAAAAGACTCCACCGTCGATCGCGCCCGGTCGGTGGCGTCGCGCGACAGCTCCGCCGAGATCACCCGGTCGGCGGAGAACTCGTCGATCAACTGCTCATAGGATCGGCGCACGTCGACCAGCTTCTGGCGCAGCTCCGGGTTGTCGGCAAGCGGGCGCACCGCCGCCTCGATGATATTCCGGGCGGCGGCGGCCACTTCGGCCTCGGTGGGGTCGAGGCGACCGGTCGCTCTCTGCGCCGCCTCCAGGTGGCGGTCGGGATCGAGGGAGTCCAGCAGCAGGCGGGACAGCTCGGCCAGGGGGACGCCCGCCACCTTCTCCAGGTCGGCCCGGTCGTCTTTGGTGATGGTGCGGTCCAGGCGTGCAATGCGCGAAGCCACCGACGAGACAGTCTCCTCGTCGCAGGTCCCGTGGGCTATGCGGATGAGCAGCTTGTCGAAGGAGACGGTCGGCTCCCGCTCCAGTGGCACCGTGTCGTGCAGGTCTGCCTCGGTGACGCCGATCGCGTCCACGATCACGAAGCGGTCCTTCGTCCGGGCGTCGCCGGTGACCACCTGGAGGTCGTTCGAGTCGATCACCCGCACGCCGCGCCCTTTCATCTGCTCGAAGTAGTTGCGGGAGCGCACCATTCGCATGAACACGACGCATTCGAGGGGTTTGACGTCGGTACCGGTGGCGATCATGTCGACGGTCACCGCGATGCGCAGGGTGGGACTGGTCTGGAAGTCTTTCAAAAGTTGGTCCGGGTTGTCGCCGGCCGAGCGGGACTTGTAGGTGATCTTGGCGGCGAAGGCGTTACCTCTGCCGAACTCGTCGCGCACGATCTGGACGATGTCGTCGGCGTGGGAGTCGTCCTTGGCGAAGATGAGCGTCTTGGGAACCCAGGTCCGCCCGGG